>JAGHTJ010000140.1 GCA_018065375.1 Candidatus Equinaster intestinalis
GTCTTTTTTGCGGGTCAGCTTTCGGGGGTTGAGGGATATATGGAATCGGCGGCTTCGGGAATTATTGCAGGCATAAATGCCGCAAATTTCCTGCTCGGTGAAGAGCCGCTCGTACTTCCCGATTACACTATGATAGGCGCGCTAATCGGATATATCACCGATGAAACGGTCAAAAATTTTCAACCGATGGGGGCAAACTTCGGAGTTCTTCCGCCGCTTGAAAATCATATAAGGGATAAAAAGGAACGCTATGCGGCACTGTCCGAGCGCTCGTTAAACTGGTTTAAAGAGGGGATATAAATGAAAATTGCAGTAGATGCCTTCGGCGGCGATAATGCACCGCTCGAAATTATCAAGGGCGCGGCACTCGCCCAGGCGGAAACCGGTGTTGATATTCTGCTCACCGGCGATGAAAATGTAATAAATAACTGCATAAAGGAAAATAATATCGTTTTTAAAAACCTCGAAATAATTCATACCACCGATGTTATTTCTATGCACGATGACCCCACTTCGCTTTTAAAGGCTCATCGAAGCTGTTCTATGGCGGCGGCATTCGATGCCGTAGCCGAGGGTAAAGCCGATGCCTTTGTTTCGGCGGGCTCAACGGGTGCAATAGTTGTAGGCGGTACACTTATAGTTAAAAGAATTAAGGGAGTAAAACGTCCTGCGCTCGGCAGTATGTTGCCGTCACCCTCTGGCAGTTATATGCTTATGGATATGGGCGCAAACGCCGAATGCAGACCCGAAATGCTCTGCCAGTTCGCAGTTATGGCGTCCTGCTACCTTGAAAATGTTGAGGGCAGAAAAAATCCGAAAATAGGACTTCTAAATATCGGCACCGAAGAAACAAAGGGTGACGAAACCCATAAGGAAGCATATAAGCTCCTCCAAAAAGCGCCGATAAACTTTATAGGAAACGTTGAATCCCGCGAAATGCCAAACGGTGTATGCGATGCCGTGATTGCCGATGGATTTACCGGAAATATAGCCTTGAAGCTATTGGAGGGTACCGTTTCCACAATGTTCAAAATGCTCAAAGGCGTATTTTATAAAAATATAATTTCCAAGCTGGCGGCATTGGTTCTTAAAAAAGGCCTTTACGGACTTAAAAATACTATGGACGCCTCCGAAATCGGCGGTGCACTTCTTATGGGAGTTTCAAAGCCGGTTATCAAGGCGCACGGCTCATCTGATGCAAAGGCCGTTAAGGGAGCCATAAAGCAGGCAATTAAATTTGCCGAAAACGGAGTTGTGGATATTATTGCCGAAAATTTGAAGGAGGCGTAGAGAATGAAAAATCTTCAGGAAAAGCTGAAATATACCTTTAAAAATACCGATTTGCTTGAAAATGCGCTTACCCATTCCTCTTTCGCCAACGAAAGGCACGTAAGCTTCGGCTCTAATGAAAGACTTGAATTTTTGGGAGACGCCGTGCTTTCAATAGTTGTTGCCGATTATCTTTATAAAACCTTTCCGGGTGTGGCAGAGGGTGAGCTCACAAAGCTTCGCGCTTCCCTTGTATGCGAAAAGGCGCTCTGTGCTTTTTCAAAGGAGCTCGGTCTCGGCGCATATCTTAAGCTCGGTAAGGGCGAGGTTATAAACGGCGGTTGCGAAAGACCTTCTATTTTAGCCGATGCCTTTGAGGCGGTGCTTGCGGCTATGTATCTTGATGGCGGTATGGAGGTTGCCCGCCGCCATATAATGAGATTTATATTGCCCGAGCTCGAACACCGAGACGATGAAAATTTCAAGGACTATAAAACAAGCCTGCAGGAAATAATTCAGCGAAATCCCGAGGAACGTCTTTCCTACGTTCTTATAGGTGAAAAGGGTCCGGACCATGATAAGGAGTTTACGGTTGAGGTACACCTCAATTCCAATGTTATCGGCACAGGAACGGGTAAAAACAAAAAGCACGCCGAACAGATGGCGGCAAAGCAGGCGCTCGGTCTTATGGGCATCGAAGTATGAGCCGACACGCCAATATTTCGATTTTTGTGCCCCACCTCGGGTGTCCGAATATGTGTAGCTTCTGCAATCAAAGATATATTGCGGGCGATACACTGCCTCCGAGTGAAAACGATGTAAAAAACGCCGTGGAAACTGCGGAAAAATCGAAAAATTACAATCCCGAAGCTACCGAAATAGCCTTTTTCGGCGGTAGCTTTACGGCAATAGAAAGGGAATATATGGAAAGCCTTTTAAAGGCGGCATATCCCTATAAAAGGGACGGCAGAGTAAAGGGAATACGAATTTCCACACGTCCCGATGCGATAAACGAAGAAATTTTGTCATTGCTTAAAAAATACGGCGTTACAGCCATAGAGCTCGGCGCACAAAGTCTTGATAACGAGGTTTTGCGTGCCAATAACCGCGGACACACCGCCGCCGATATAGAAAAATCTTCGGCTATGATAAGGGCCGCGGGCTTTGAGCTCGGGCTTCAGATGATGACAGGTCTTTATAAAAGCGATGAGCAAAAGGATATTTATACTGCGAAAAAAACGGCGAGTCTTAATCCCGATACGGTTCGGATATATCCCACAATAGTTTTAGAGGGCACCGAGCTTGAAAAAAGGTATAAATCGGGCGAATATAAACCGCAGAATGTAGAAGAAGCGGCAGAGCTTTGCGTAAAACTGCTCGAAATTTTCGAAAATGCAGGTATTACGGTTATAAGAACGGGTTTGCATACGATAGATGAATCTAAATATGTTGCAGGTCCGTGGCACCCCGCATTTAAAGAAATATGCGATTCAAAAAGGTTTTTCGGGGAAATCAAAAGCCGTTTAACCAAAAAGGGAAGCTACGAAATATCGGTAAATAAAAGAGATGTTTCGAGGGTAATCGGTCAGAAAAGAGAAAATATCGAAAAGCTGAAAAGTATGGGCTTTAACTGTAGAGTAAAAGCCGATGAAAATATTAAGGAAAATCAATTTGTAATCAAGGAGTGTGAAAATAAGTGCTGTTAAGTTCAATACAGATACAGGGCTTTAAGTCCTTTGCAGACAAAACAACACTTAAATTCGGTAAGGGTATAACGGGAATAGTAGGCCCTAACGGTTCGGGAAAGAGTAATATTTCCGATGCCGTGCGCTGGGTACTCGGTGAGCAGTCTACCAAAAATCTGCGCGGACAAAGTATGGAGGACGTCATTTTCGGCGGAACCGCTTCACGCCGTCCGCACGGATACTGCGAGGTTACCCTCAATATTGATAATACCGACCGCAGTCTTAATTTTGATGACGATTTTGTTGCAATTACACGCCGTTACTACCGTTCACACGAAAGCGAATATCTTATCAATAATGTATCGGTTCGCCTTAAGGATATAAACGAGCTCTTTATGGATACGGGACTCGGCAGAGACGGTTATTCAATGGTAGGTCAGGGCAAAATAGATGCCATTATCAGCACCAAATCCAATGAGCGCCGCGATATATTCGAGGAGGCATCGGGTATATCCAAATACCGTTACAGAAAGCTCGAATCGGAGCGTAAGCTTGCGGCGGCGGACGAAAATCTTCTGCGCCTTAAGGATATTATGGCAGAGCTGGAGAGCAGGGTTGGTCCGCTTAAAATTCAGAGCGAAAAGGCTGAACGTTTTTTGAGCCTTGCCGAGCAGAAAAAGGAACTCGAAATAGGTCTTTGGCTCTATTCTCTCGATAATTTTAAAGAGGCGTTAAGGCTTCACGAAAATAAAATTACTGCCTGCAAGGTTTTATATGGCGAGATTGAAGAAAAGCTTTCGGAGTTTGACAGTGAGGTGGAAAAGAACGCTTCGCTCTATAACGAATACACCGTGGCAATAGAAGAAAAACGTCAGAATATTGCGGCATACGGCGAGCAGATAGCAGTGCTCGGCGGTAATATTCAGGTTACCGAAAACGATATTTTACATAACGATACCGCGATTGAAAAAATCTGCGGTGAGATAGAAAGCCTTAAAAATTCCGAGGAGAGCGCAAGGGCGGAAATAAACTCTAATATTGCCCTTTCGGAAAATGCAGAAAAAGAAATTGCCGAGCTCGAAAACCAGGTTTCGGCGGCGCAGGAAAGTCTTAACAGCCTGCTTACCGATAGCGAAACCTTCTCTCGTAAAATAGAACAGCTTTCGGCTTCCTTAAACGAGCTTTCGGTTGAAAGCGCAAATCTGCGGGTTACGGTGCTTACGAGTGAAACTGCGGCAGGAGAGTTAAAACAGCGCGAAACGGCTCTTGATGAGCTTATAGCCGCCAAAAAAGCCGAAATAACAGGTCTTGAAACCGAACTTTCCGAAACCGATGAGCTTATAGCATCTACCCTTTCCACCATCACCGATTGCGAAAATTCGCTCAAAGGCTACGAAATGCGGCTTAACACAAGAAAAGAAAAGAGCGATAAGCTCCGTGCGGAGCTTGATACTCTGCGGCTCGATATTGAGGCTAAAAAACGCCGTGTTCAGATTTTGGAGGACCTCGAAAAAAATATGGAGGGCTTCAATTTTTCGGTAAAATCGGTTATGCAAACGGCGGAAAGCGGGTTGTTACGCGGAGTTCACGGTCCGGTTGCGAGTATTATCAATACCAAAAAGGAGTTTACCGTTGCTATAGAAACGGCTCTCGGAGGAGCGCTTCAAAATATCGTTGTTGATACCGATGCCGATGCTAAAAGATGTATAAATCACTTAAAGAAAAACAATGCCGGCAGAGCAACATTTTTGTCGGTTGCCGATATAAAGGCGCGTCCCTTTAAGGAAAAGGGATATGAGAATGCCTTCGGCTATGTGGGCATAGCGGCAGACCTTGTTGAAACCGATAAAAAATACCGCGAAATCATAGAATATCTGCTTGGTGCAGTAGTTGTTGCCGAAGACCTCGATGCCGCAGTAAGCATTGCCAAAAAATTCGGCTATGCCTTTAAGGTTGTATCGCTTGACGGTCAGGTAGTAAACTCGGGCGGCTCTATGACAGGCGGCTCGCTTATTAAAAATGCGGGCTTGCTTACACGTAAAGAGGATATTAAAAAGCTCAATTCCGATATTGAAAAAATGAGCGAAAAGGAGAAAAACCTTTCTGCCGAATACGATAAATCGGTTGAGGATTTATCAAAGGTTGAGGCAGATATTTTAACGGCGAGAGACCTCCTTAAAACCGCAAACGAGGATAATATCCGCGCCGAGAGTGAGAAAAAGCGCATCGAAGAGCTTATGAGCGCAGGCAAGGAGCTTTGCGACAGCTACGAAAACGAAAAAACTTCGGGCGGAGAAAAGTACAAGGAATTGCTTGAAGCCAAGCAAACTGCCGAAAAGAGTATGCAGGAAACCGACCTTAAGAAGCAACAGCTTCAATCCGAAATAGATTCGCTTACCGGCGGCAGAGACGAGTTATCAGCCAAGCGTGAAGAAATCACCGAGGCCATTACCGCTCTTAAGCTTCGTGTAATCGAAAAAACCAAGGATAAGGAAGGCTATCTTATTGCCGCGCAGGGTCTTGAAAATGCACTCAATCACCGAGACGAAAGGGTTGCCGAGCTCGAAAAGGAAAAGGCAGACCTGCAAATGCTTAACGAATCAAAGCGCTCGGATATTTCGGCGGTAAACGGTACGGTTCAGGCAATTCGCGAGCAGATAGCGGCCGCCGAAAAAGAAATTGAAGAAATTACCTTAAAGCGGAGTGAAACCGAAAAATCGAGCACACTTTTACGTGCTACCGAAAAGGATAAAACACTTGAAAGAGAAAAACTCGGCGGTGAGCTGGCGCGTCTTACAGAGCGAAAAGAAAATATGCTTGCCGAGTTTGATAACGTAATAAAACAGCTTTACGATGAGTATAATCTCACCCGCGGAGAAGCCGAAGCGCTCGGTATTAAAATCGAAAATCCGGGTGAAGCCAAAAAGGAGCTTTCTTCGGTTAAAAGCAGTATCAAAAATCTCGGAACGGTTAATGTTTCGGCGATTGAGGAATACAAGGAAGTCAGCGAAAGATATACCTTTATGTCGGAGCAGATTGCCGATGTTGAAGCTTCACGTGCCGAGCTTAATAAGCTTATAAATCAGCTTACGGGTCAGATGCAGGAAATGTTTACGGTAGGTTTTGCGAGAATAAACGAATGTTTCTCCAAAACATTTACCGAGCTTTTCGGCGGCGGTACGGCAAGCCTTGTGCTCACCGAGCCCGATAATGTTCTTGAAAGCGGAATTGATATAATTGCAAAGCTTCCGGGCAAAAATGTTCCGAGTTTGGACGGTCTTTCGGGCGGCGAAAAGGCTCTTGTTGCCCTTTCAATTTACTTTGCGATTATGTTCGTAAACGCTCCGCCCTTCTGTTTCCTCGATGAGGTTGATACCGCGCTTGACGATATAAATGTTGAACGCTTCGCACAGTATATGAAAAAATCGGAGGTTGCAACCCAGTTTATCTGCGTAACACACCGCCGCGGAACTATGGAGGCGGCAGATATGCTTTACGGTGTAACAATGCAGGAAAAGGGCGTTACAAAGCTGCTGGAGCTCAATGTTGCGGAGCTTGAAAAGAAACTTACAGAGGTAGAAAAATAATGGGCTTTTTTGATAAAATAAAAAGCGGTCTTTCCAAAACGAGAGACAATATAGTAAACAACATAAATTCGGTTGTAAACAGCTTTACAAAAATAGATGAAGAGCTGTTTGAGGAGCTGGAGGAAACCCTTATTATGTCGGATATAGGCGCCTCCACCGCCGCCGAAATTTGTGACAGACTTCGGGCTGTAATTAAGGAGCAGGGCATTAAAGACCCCTCCGAAATCAAAACCAAAATCAAGGAAATTATCGCCGATATGTTAAAGGGAGATTATTCTCTCAATCTTTCAACAAAGCCTTCGATTATACTTGTTATCGGGGTAAACGGTGTCGGCAAAACCACTACCATCGGCAAAATGGCGGCAGGCCTTGTAGCCGAGGGCAAAAAGGTCGTTTTGGGTGCGGCGGATACCTTCCGTGCCGCCGCGATAGAACAGCTTACCGAGTGGGCAAACCGTGCAAATGCGGCGATTGTGAGCAGTGTTTCGGGTACCGACCCGGCTTCGGTGGTTTTCGATACCATAGCTTCGGCAAAATCGAAGGGAGCAGATGTTATTATCTGCGATACCGCCGGCAGACTCCATAATAAGAAAAACCTTATGGACGAGCTTGCGAAAATGAACAGGGTTATAGACCGCGAACTGCCCGGAAGCGCAAAGGAATCCCTTTTGGTGCTCGATGCCACTACGGGACAGAATGCGGTAAACCAGGCGCGCGAATTCAGTAAGGTTACCGATATTACCGGTATAGTTTTAACCAAGCTGGACGGTACTGCCAAGGGCGGCGTTGTAATTTCAATAAACAACGAGCTCGGAATTCCGGTAAAATATATCGGAGTGGGCGAGGGTATCAACGATTTACAACCCTTTGACCCTGTCGAATTTGCAGATTCTATTTTTGACGGTGAATAATTATGGAATTCTTTATAGCAACTAAAAATCAGCATAAAATAACCGAATTCAAGGCGATTTTCGAATCGGTAGGTCATACCCTTGTCACCGAAAATGATATTGTCGGTGTTATGCCGGAGCCCGAAGAAAACGGAACAACCTTTGAGGAAAACGCTCTAATAAAAGCAAAAGCGGGGCTTGAATTTTCGGGCAGACCCACAATAGCGGACGATTCGGGTCTTTGCGTAGATTATCTGGGCGGTGCTCCGGGAATTCATTCGGCAAGATATGCGGGTGAACACGAAACGCCCAAAAATAATGAAAAACTGCTTCGTGAATTAAACGGAGTTCCGATGGATAAAAGAACGGCGCGATTTGTGTCGGTTATAGCCTGCGTTTTCCCCGATGGCAGAAGCTTTACCGTAAGGGGCGAATGCGAGGGCAAAATAGCCGAAAAACCGCAGGGAAACGGCGGCTTCGGTTACGATCCGCTCTTTATTTCGGAAATCGGTTGCTTCGGTGTAATTACTCCCGAGCAGAAAAATTCCATCAGCCACAGAAGTAAATCGGTGGCAAAATTCAAAGAAGAAATTTTAAAATATATATAGGTGAAAATAATGCTTACAAGTAAACAAAGAGCACAGCTTCGCGGTATGGCAAACTCCTACGAAACCATACTTCAGATAGGCAAAACCGGTATAACCGAGCAAACCATAAAGCAGATAGACGATGCGCTTACTGCCCGCGAGCTCATAAAAATACGTACACTCGAAACCTCCCCGAAATCTTCAAGGCAGAGCGCAGACGAGGTTGCTGAAAGGGTCGGCGCCGATGTAGTTCAGGTTATCGGCAGTCGCATAATTTTGTATAGAGAGAGTAAGGATAATAAACAGATTTATCTTGTGAAATGATGAAAAATACAGTGATTTTCGGCGGAACATTCAATCCGCCCCATTTAGGACACTGCAAAATGCTTGAAAGTGTGCTGAAGCTCGAAACCACCGAAAAAGTAATAGTGATACCAACCTCGGTGCCGCCGCATAAGGTGTGTAAAAGTCTGGCGGGCAATACCGATAGGCTTAATATGTGCCGCCTTGCATTTGAAAGCCGTAAAAATGTTACGGTAAGCGATGCCGAAATGCGCCGCGAGGGCAAAAGCTATACCTTTGATACCCTCTCTCTTTTTAAAAAGCAGGGAACGGAAAATATAGCGATAGTCTGCGGCGGAGATATGATAGTAACCTTTAAAAGCTGGTATAGATTTGAAGATATACTGAAAATGGCACAGATTATTGCTTTTCGCAGAAAAGGCGTGGATAATGGCGAGTTTGATGCCGCCGTTAATGAGCTTCGCGATATGGGCGGTAATATAACCGTGATTGAAGCCGATATAATGAATATTTCCTCAAGCGAAATCAGAGAAAATATTAAAAACAGAGAATATTTACTTGAATATTTACAACCGAATGTGTACGATTATATAGTAGAAAACGGATTGTACGGAGAATAATATGACATACGAAGATTATAAAAAAATACTGGTGGAAAGGCTTACGCCGAAAAGGTATTATCATTCGCTGTGTGTTGCCGATGAGGCAAAACGTCTTGCGGGAAAATACGGTGCAGACGAGGAAAAGGCTTTCCTTGCGGGTCTTTTACACGATGTAACTAAAAATGCACCTGCCGATGAGCATTTTAAGCTTTTCGAGGATTACGGTACCAAAACAGACGATGTTACAAAGGCTTCCGAAAAGCTCTGGCACGCGGTATCGGGTGCTGTGTATATAGAGCATATTCTGGGCGTTACCGATAAAGAAATTCTATCGGCGGTAAGGTATCATACAACGGCAAAAGCGAATATGTCAATACTCGAAAAGGTTTTGTATCTTGCCGATTTTACCTCGGCGGACAGAGATTATGATGATGTGGACGTTATGCGCGAAAAGGTTGAAATTTCTATGACCGAGGCAATGCATTACGCCCTTGCATATACGATAAACGAGCTTGTGGAAAAGGGCAGTCAGATACACCCCGATACCTTCGAAGCTTATAATGAGATAATAAAGGAGAAGAAAAATGGAATCAAATGAAATCTTAAAAACGGCGGCAAACGCCCTAAACGATAAAAAAGCACTTGATTTATCGGCTCTTAAGGTGGACGATTTAACCGTCCTTACCGAGTATTTTCTTATGGCTTCGGCAACATCGTCAACCCACGTTCACGCCCTTGCGGACGAGGTTGAATTCAAGCTGTCGCAGGCGGGTGTAGAGCCCCATCATATCGAGGGCAAAAGCACCGGCTGGATACTGCTTGATTACGGCAGTGTTATAGTTCACGTTTTCGATAAACCCTCCCGCGAGTTTTATAATCTCGATAAAATGTGGAATGACGGTACCGAAATCAATTTGGACGAAATATTAACTTCAGAACAGGAGAAGAAATAATGAAATACAATTTTACTGAAATCGAGAAAAAATGGCAGAAGGTTTGGGACGATAATAAAACCTTCGCCGCTACAAACGATTATTCAAAACCGAAATTTTTCGGACTTGTTGAGTTCCCGTATCCTTCGGGTCAGGGACTTCACGTAGGTCACCCGCGTTCATATACCGCCCTTGATATTGTTGCCCGTAAGAAAAGGCTTCAGGGCTTTAATGTGCTTTATCCGATGGGTTGGGACGCTTTCGGTCTGCCCACCGAAAACTATGCCATAAAAAATCATATCCATCCCGAAATCGTAACAAGGGATAATATCGCTCATTTTAAGGAGCAGCTTAAATCCCTCGGTTTTTCCTTCGATTGGGATAGAGAAATCAATACTACCGACCCCGAATATTATAAATGGACACAGTGGATTTTCCTTCAGCTTTATAAAAACGGTCTTGCGTATAAAAAGGAGATGTCGGTAAACTGGTGTACCTCCTGTAAGTGTGTTCTTGCAAACGAAGAGGTTGTAAACGGCGTTTGCGAGAGATGCGGAAGCGAGGTAGTTCATAAGGTAAAGAGCCAGTGGATGCTCAAAATCACCGAGTATGCACAAAAGCTTCTTGACGGTCTTGACGGTGTAAACTTTATCGACCGCGTTAAAACCCAGCAGAGAAACTGGATAGGTCGTTCCACCGGTACACAGATTAAATTCGCCACTACCGCAGGGGATAATTTCGAGGTTTATTCAACCCGCGCTGATACACTTTTCGGCGTAACCTACGTTGTAATTTCGCCCGAGCACCCCATAATCGAAAAATGGGCTGATAAGATTAAAAACTTTGATGAGGTTCGCAAATATCAGCAGGAGGCGGCAAGAAAATCCGATTTCGAGCGCACCGAGCTTGCAAAGGATAAAACCGGCGTAAAGCTTTGCGGCGTAGCGGCAATAAACCCCGTAAACGATACCGAAATTCCGATTTTCATTTCGGATTATGTACTTATTTCTTACGGTACCGGCTGTGTTATGGGCGTTCCGGGTCACGACCAGAGAGACTGGGATTTTGCCGATAAATTCGGTCTGCCGATAATTGAGGTTGTAAAGGGCGGAAACGTAAAAGAATGCGCCTATACCGATTGCGAAACGGGCGAAATGGTAAACTCCGGCTTCCTTAACGGAATGAGCGTTGATGAAGCTAAAAAGGCTATTGCCGAATGGCTTATTGAGAGAAATCTCGGTGAAAAGACGGTTAATTATACGCTTCGCGACTGGGTATTCTCAAGGCAACGTTATTGGGGCGAGCCGATACCCATGGTGCTTTGCGAAAAGTGCGGATATGTGCCGCTTCCCGAAAGCGAGCTTCCGCTGCTGCTTCCGAATGTTGATTCCTATGAGCCCACCGATAACGGCGAGTCACCCCTTGCTAAAATGACCGATTGGGTAAATACCACCTGCCCTAAATGCGGTGGTAAGGCTCAAAGAGAAACCGATACAATGCCGCAGTGGGCTGGTTCCTCCTGGTATTTCCTGCGTTATTGCGACCCCGATAATAAAGAAGGCTTCGCGTCTAAAGAGGCGCTTAAATATTGGTTGCCGGTAGATTGGTATAACGGCGGTATGGAGCATACAACCTTGCATCTGCTTTACAGCCGTTTCTGGCATAAGTTCCTTTATGATATAGGGGAGGTTCCCACACCCGAGCCCTATGCAAAGCGTACCAGCCACGGTATGATTTTGGGTGAGAACGGCGAAAAGATGTCAAAATCCCGCGGAAATGTTGTAAACCCCGATGATATTGTAAGAGATTACGGTGCCGATACAATGCGCCTTTATGAAATGTTTATAGGCGATTTCGAAAAGGCGGCTCCCTGGAGCTCGGCTTCGATTAAGGGCTGTAAGAGGTTCCTTGAAAGGGTATGGTCGCTTGCCGATATTCTTATAGAGGGCGGCTACCGTAAAGAAACCGAGGCGGCAATGCACAGAACCATAAAGAAGGTTACCGAGGATATTGAGGAGCTCAAAATGAATACCGCGATTGCGGCGCTGATGTCCCTTATAAACGATATTACCGCAACCGGTAAGATTACGAGGGAAGAGTTTAAAACCTTTATTACGTTGCTCAATCCCTTTGCGCCGCATATTACCGAAGAAATGTGGATAAATGCGGGATTTGAGGGTATGCTAAACGAGACACAGTGGCCGAAGTTCGATGAGGCAAAGTGTAAGGACGCAAGCGTGGAAATAGTAGTTCAGATTAACGGCAAGATAAGAGCGAGACTGAACGTTCCCGCCGATATAGCCTCTGCAGATGCGATAGCACTTGCAAAAGAGGATAGCGCCATTGCCGCCGAAATAGCCGGCAAAACGGTAATCAAGGAGCTTTACGTACCCAAGAAGCTCGTTAATATCGTAGTAAAATAATTAAGATGAAACTTTCCGCGAGCGAATACTCGCGGAAAGTTTTTGAAAAAAGGTATTGACAATGTAGCGTTTGGTTGCTATAATATATAGGTCGCAAAAATTTGATCCATTAGCTCAG
>JAGHTJ010000148.1 GCA_018065375.1 Candidatus Equinaster intestinalis
ATGTTTTTACCGAAACCCGAAATTTATCCGATAAAATTGTTATATTTACTTGCAAGTATTGTAATAATAGGTATTGGAGTTTACATTTATTTAAAACCGCAGTTGGTACCTATGCCGGCTGAAGGTCTTGCAGGTGCTATTTCGCAGGTTTCCGGCAAAAAATTCGGCAACTGCAAAACAATAGTTGATGTAAGCATGATAACCGTTGCACTTATACTGCAGTTTGTGGTTATTGCGATTGACGGTTGGGACACCTTTGATTTTAACACCCTTATTGTTCGCGAAGGCACAATCCTTTCGGCAATATGTGTAGGTCAGGTAGTTAAATTTTTAAATAAAATCACAACAAAAAAGAAGGATTGAAAATGGCGGTAAGACACGAGATAATTGAAAAAATGCCGATTACCGAACTGAAAAAGTTGCAGGGAGAACGCCTTGTATCGCAGGTTAAACGCTGTTATGACAGGGTTGAATGCTTCCGCAACCGTATGGATGAAATCGGACTCAAGCCCGAAGACATCAAGGGCATTGAAGATATTTCAAAGCTTCCGTTTTCCTATAAAAAGGATTTGAGAGACTATTATCCTTACGGTCTTTTCGCCGAGCCGATGGAAAATGTTGTTCGCGTTCACGCTTCAAGCGGAACTACCGGCAAAAGAATAGTAGTTGGCTACACCGAAAAAGACCTCGAAATGTGGGCAGACTGTATCGCAAGAATGCTTACCGAGCTTGGTGTAACCAATAAGGATATTATTCAGATTTCATTCGGATACGGTCTTTTTACCGGCGGCTTCGGTGCTCATTCAGGCGCTGAAAAGATTGGCGCAACGGTTGTTCCGATGTCTACCGGAAATACCGCTTTGCAAATTCAAACAATGATAGATTTCGGCGTTACGGTACTTTTCTGCACACCGTCTTATGCTATGTATCTTGCCGAAGAAATCGAAAAAGCCGGCGTTAAAGACCAGATTAAAATTCACACCGTAATATGCGGTGCAGAGCCGTGGTCCGAAAATATGCGCGAAAAAATCGAGGAATGCTTCGGAGTTAAGGCATACGATATTTACGGACTTTCCGAGGTTTTGGGACCCGGTGTTGCCTGCGAATGCAGATACCAGGCTGGCATGCACGTTTGGGAAGACAATTTCATAGTTGAAATAATCGACCCCGAAACCGGTGAACCGCTTCCCGAGGGTTCTACGGGAGAGCTGGTTTTCACCTCTCTTACAAAAGAGGCGTTTCCGGTAATCCGCTACAGAACGAGGGATATTTGTTCCCACATTCCCGAAAAATGTAAATGCGGAAGAACACATATCCGTATGCGCAAGCCCAGCGGACGTACCGATGATATGCTGATTATCCGCGGTGTAAATGTATTTCCGTCACAAATTGAGGAGGTTCTTCTCAATGTTTGCGGCAAGGAAATTACGCCAAACTATCAGATAGTGCTTGACCGCGTAAACAATACCGATACCTTCGATATTAACGTTGAAATGAGCGAAGCATTCTTCACCGATGATATTAAGTCGATTGAAAGACTTGAAAGAAGCATCGTTGAGCAGCTGCGCAATACACTCGGTATCGGAGCAAAAGTGCATCTTGTAAACCCAAAATCAATTATCCGAAGTGAAGGCAAGGCCAAGAGGGTAATAGATAACCGCATCGGTAAAATTTAGAATTTCGGAGGAATTTTTATGATTATAAATCAGTTATCCGTTTTTTTGGAAAATAAACCCGGCAGACTCTATGCGGCAGTTGATGTTTTGGCAAAAAACAATATTGATATAAGCGCTTTATCCCTTGCAGATACATCTGAATTCGGAATTTTAAGACTTATTGTAAACGATTTCGATAAGGCACGCGAGGTTTTGCGCGAATCGGGAGTTATAGTAAAAAGAAATCATGTTATCGCGGTGGCTATGAACGACAAACCGGGCGGTATGGTTGATATACTGAAGCTGCTCTCCGAAAACAATATGAGCATCGAATATATGTATGCCTGTGTCGGTAAAATTACGGGAAAAGCACTTATGGTAATTCGTATTGATGATTATGAGCAGGCAGAAAAGGTACTTTTAGATGCCGGATACGGTGAGGTAAATCCCGCCGATATTTACAGGCTTTAATGGAGGAATTAAAATGGAATACAATATTTCAAACCGTATGAGTAAAATGCGCGGTTCCGCAATTCGTGAAATTTTTAAATATACTTCGGACCCGTCGGTTATATCTTTAGCGGGCGGAAATCCCGCGCCCGAGCTTTTCCCGAATGAGCAGTTGGCTGAAATAGCAAAGGAAATGCTTATAAATGAGCCGGTTTTATCCTTGCAGTATGGTATATCGGAGGGATATGTTCCGCTTCGCAATGCCATCAAAGAAAGGCTTAAAAGAATTGAAAATATCGGAACTGAAGATGACGAACTGATTGTGGTTTCGGGCGGTCAGCAGGGAATAGAGCTCTCAATTAAAGTTTTTATGAACGAGGGAGATACCGTAATTGTTGAGGAGCCGAGCTTTATCGGCGCTACCAATGCTTTCCGTTCTTACGGAGCAAATCTCGTGGGCGTTCCGGTGGAAAGTGACGGTATGAACATCGAAATTCTTGAGCAGAAGCTTAAAGAAAACAAAAATGTTCGCATCATATACACAATTCCCACCTTCCAAAACCCGATGGGCGTTACAATGAGCATTGAAAAACGCAAACAGGTTTATGAACTCGCTAAAAAATACGGTGTTCTCATTTTGGAGGACAACCCCTACGGTGAGCTTACATTTGACGGTGTTAAAACCCCCACAATTAAGTCGATGGACACCGATGGTATAGTAATTTACAGCGGTTCATTTTCGAAAATACTCGCTCCGGGACTTCGTCTCGGTTATCTCTGCGCAAATAAGCAGATTATTCAAAAGATTGTTATTGCAAAGCAGGTTTCGGATGTACATACGGCAATGCTTCCGCAACTTTTGGCAAGCGAGTATTTAAAGCGCTACAGTATCGATGATGCAATCGTTAAAATGCGTGAAAATTACGCTCATAAGTGCTCCACAATGCTTAATGCAATAGAGGAGTATTTCCCGAAGGACACCTACTTCACACGCCCCGGCGGCGGTCTCTTTATCTGGTGTGATTTAGGTCACGGCGTTGATACCTTTGAGCTTTCGAAAAAGGCGATTGAAAACAAGGTAGCCTATGTACCGGGCAATACTTTTATGACCGATATGGATAAACCATGCAGTACCTTAAGACTTAACTATTCTACGATGTCGGACGAAAAAATCATCGAGGGTATTAAGCGTTTGGGAACTGTTTTTGCTGACGCTATTAAATAAATTACAGAACGGAATACTGAAAAATCAGTATTTCGTTCTTTTTTTGCTTAAAATAGGTTATTTTACCAAATATTTATTGACAAATTATACGTTTTGGCTGTAAAATATTTTATTATGGATAATATTATATAATTATATAAAGGAGCCTAAAATGCAGATTAACGATTCGGTTTTGCAAAACAGTGAAAAAATCATTTTTTCTCTTCGCGAGCTCTACGCATCATTCGGTTACACTCCGTACCGTATGGGTAAATTTGAGGAATATGATTTATATGCAAATAATAAGGACTTTTTGGTTTCGGATAACGTAATTACCTTTACGGATAATTCGGGCAAGCTTATGGCATTAAAGCCCGATGTTACGCTTTCGATAATTAAAAATTCATCTGTATCGCATAACGAAACTCAAAAGGTTTTCTATAACGAGAACGTTTACCGCAAATCAAAAAGCACCGATTCCTTTAAGGAAATTATGCAGGTGGGCGTTGAATGCTTCGGCAAAGTGGGAAAAGACGAAATCTGCGAGGTTATAACCCTTGCCGCGAACAGTCTTAAAAAGCTTTCGGGCGATGCAATTCTTGCCGTTTCCGATTTAAGCATCATTACATCTTTGGTTGATTCGCTCTGCTTAAAATCCGATGTCGTTAAAAAGCTTTACAATGCAATCGGTGAAAAAAATCTGCACGAAATTGATTTAATCTGCAACGAATGTGAAAACAAAAGCAAGGTTGAAGCTCTTAAAAAACTTATTAGCATAAACGGAAAAATAGAGGCGGTTTTACCGATACTTAAAGAGTTATCGGCCGACCTTGATACCGAAGCATACGCTAACTTTACAGAGGTTTTAAAGGTCCTCACAAGCTCCGAAATGGAATCCTCGATAAATATTGACTTTTCGGTAATCGGCAACACAAGCTACTATAACGGCATTATTTTCAACGGTTTTATACGTGATTTGCCAGATAAGGTTCTTTCGGGCGGGCAGTATGATTGCCTGATGCAGAAATTCGATAATAAATCCTCTGCGATAGGTTTTGCCGTTTATATGGACCTGCTTGACAGACTTTCCGAAGACACTCAAAATGATGACGGTTATCTCAATATCGCATTACCGAAAGGCAGGCTCGGTGAAAAGGTTTACGATATTTTCGCTAAAGCGGGATATGAATGTCCGCAACTTTTAGAGCAGGGAAGAAAGCTTATTTTCGAAAACGATGAGAAGAAACTGCGTTATTTCTGGGTAAAGCCTTCGGACGTTGCAATCTATGTTGAGCGCGGTGCCGCCGATATAGGTGTTGCGGGAAAGGATATTCTTCTTGAATATTCACCCGAGGTTTACGAACTTTTGGACCTTAAAAAGGGTAAATGCCGTATGGCGGTTGCCGCTCCTAACGGATTCGAGGACGATACATCAAAAACCCTGCGGGTTGCCACAAAGTTTTCAAATATAGCAAAAAGCTATTATATGTCGAAAGGCAGAGACATTGATATTATACATTTGAACGGTTCTATCGAAATCGCGCCGATTTTAAAACTTTCGGACGTAATCGTAGATATTGTGGAAACCGGAACAACCCTTAAAGAAAACAATCTTTCGGTATTTGAAGAGGTTGTGCCGATAAGTGCAAGACTGATTTCAAATAAATCGAGTTATAAATTCAAGGCTGCAAAAATAGAAGAAATCACCAAAAACATTAAAGCCATAACGGAGGAAGAGCAATGATTAAGATTTTAAAATACGGTGAAGTTAAAAATGACGAAATTTTCGCTCGAACCGAGCCTACCGTTAATGTTGAGGACATTGTTTCCGAAATTATAGAAAATGTTAAACAAAACGGTGATAAGGCACTTTTCCAATACTGCGAAAAGTTTGATAAGGCAAAGCTTACGAGCCTTTTGGTAAGCAAAGAGGAAATTGACGAAGCGGTGAATTCAGTTGAACCCAAATTCCTCGAAATACTTGAAAAGGCCGCAAATAATATAAGAAAATTCCACGAAAAGCAAAAGAGAAACAGCTTTATTATAAACGATGAGGACGGCATAGTTATCTATCAAAAGGTTTTACCGGTAGATAGGGCAGGTCTTTATGTACCGGGCGGTACTGCGGCATATCCCTCAACCGTGCTTATGGACGCTATTCCGGCTAAAATTGCGGGAGTAAAAGACGTTGTAATGGTAACTCCTCCGAATTCCGAAGGTAAAGTAAACCCGGTAATTCTCGCCGCCGCAAGGGTTGCGGGAGTTGATAAAATATTCAAGGTCGGCGGTGCGCAGGCGATAGCCGCTTTGGCTTACGGCACCGAAAGTATACCGAAGGTTGATAAAATCGTAGGTCCCGGCAATGCCTTTGTTGCAGAAGCAAAAAAGCAGGTTTTCGGCAAGGTTTCGATTGATATGATTGCAGGACCGAGCGAAATTCTCGTTGTGGCTGACGGTAAATCAAATCCGCGTTTTGTTGCCGCTGATTTGCTCTCCCAGGCAGAGCACGATAAAATGGCATCGGCTGTTTTGGTTACGGATAATCTGTCCCTTGCCGAAGCTGTAAGCGAAGAGCTTGAAAAACAAATTCCCATGCTTTTAAGACACGAAATTGCAAGAGCATCTATTGATAACAACGGCAAAATCATTGTTGCCGAGGACCTTATGAACGCCATAGAAATTGCCAACGAAATCGCTCCCGAGCATCTCGAGCTTTGTGTTGATAATCCGTTTGATTATGCAGATAAAATACGTCATGCAGGCTCGGTATTTATGGGAAGATATTGCCCCGAAGCCTTGGGAGATTACTTTGCGGGTCCCAACCACACACTACCAACAAGCGGAACGGCTAAATTTTCAAGCCCGCTTTCGGTAGACGATTTTGTTAAAAAGACACAGTACACCTATTATACCGAAAAGGCACTTTCAGCGGTTGCCGATGATGTTGCATTCTTTGCAACCAAAGAAGGTCTTACCGCTCATGCAAAGAGCGCGGTTATAAGAACGGAGGATAAAAAGTGAGCAGATTTTTCAGTTCAAAATATTCTTCACTCGTGCCCTATACACCCGGCGAACAGCCCCAGGATAAAAAGTACATAAAGCTTAATACAAATGAATCTCCCTTTCCGCCATCTGTGCTTGCTCAAAGGCTTGCGCGCCAGGCGGCAGGTGATTTAAGGCTCTATCCCGACCCGGACTGTAATGCTCTTAAAAAAATTGCCGCTGATAGGTTTAATATAGCCGAAGATGAAATTATTTTCACCAACGGCTCTGATGATATTTTGAATTTTGCATTTATGGCGTTTTGTGACGATAAAACTCCCGCCGCATTTGCAAACATTACATACGGATTTTATAAAGTGTTTGCGAATTTAAACGGGGTAGAGTACACCGAAATTCCGCTTGATGCCGATTTCAAATTAAATCCGAAAGACTATTACGGACTGAATAAAACAATATTTATCGCAAACCCGAATGCGCCCACCGGAATTGCTCTTTCAAAGAACGAAATCGAGGGCATTGTTGCGGCAAACCCGGAAAATATAGTCGTAGTAGATGAAGCCTATGTTGATTTCGGAGCTGAAAGCTCGCTCGATTTAATTCATAAGTACGACAATCTGCTTGTATGCCAGACATTTTCAAAATCACGTTCACTTGCAGGCGGCAGAATAGGCTTCGGAGTTGCTTCAAAAGAGCTAATAAACGATTTGAATACGGTTCGTTATTCCACCAATCCCTACAATATCAACCGTATGACTATGTCGGCGGCAATCGGCGCCCTTACAGACGAAAAGTATTTTAAAGACTGCTGTAAAAAAATTGCCGATACAAGAGAATATTCGCTGAAAAAATTTGAAAATCTCGGCTTTACCTTTACCGATTCAAAAACAAACTTTGTTTTTGTAAAGCATCCGAAGATTTCGGGTAAGGAATTGTATCTTACCCTTAAAGAAAACGGCGTACTCATTCGTCATTTCGATACCGATTTATTGAGGGACTATAACCGCATAACTATCGGAAGCCGTGAAGAAATGGACGAATTTTTCGTAATTTTGGAAAAAGTTTTGAAGGAGAAAATATGAGAGAATTTTCTATAAAAAGAACTACCGCCGAAACCGATATTGATTTGTATTTGAATATTGACGGCACCGGGAAAAGCGAAATAAACACCGGCTGCGGTTTTCTCGACCACATGCTAACTCTTTTCGCTTCACACGGTCGCTTCGATTTAAAGGTTTTATGCAAGGGCGATACCTATGTGGATTATCACCACACTGTAGAAGACATCGGGATTGCTCTCGGAAATGCCTTTTTTGAGGCACTTGGCGATAAACGCGGAATACACCGCTACGGTGATGTTGTACTTCCGATGGACGAAACCCTTATCCTCTCGGCAGTTGATTTTTCGGGCAGGTCGTTTCTCGGATATTCAGTAGAAATTCCTACCGAAAAGGTCGGCGATTTTGATACAGAGCTTTGCGAGGAATTTTGGCTCGGTTTTGTAAGAAAAGCCGAATGTGCTCTTCATATACAGATGCTTTCGGGTAAAAATTCTCACCATATTATCGAAGGAATTTTCAAATCGGTTGCAAGAAGTCTGCGAATTGCCGTAAGCATAGATGAGGATTTTAAAGACGAAATCCCCTCTACCAAAGGAGTACTCTGATGACCGCTATAATTGATTACGGTGTAGGCAACCTGTTTTCTCTTGTTTCCTCATTTAAAAAAATAGGGGAAACTGCTGTAGTTACTGCCGATATTGAGGTTATAAAAAAGGCTGACAGAATTATATTACCCGGTGTTGGTGCTTTTTGCGATGCCATCGGAAAGTTAAAAAGCTCGGGACTTATTCCCGCACTTTTTGCCGAAATCGAAAAAGGAAAGCCGGTTATGGGAATTTGCCTTGGTATGCAGTTGCTTTTCGATAAAAGCTTTGAATACGGCGAATATGAGGGACTGGGTTTAATTAAGGGTGAAATTCGTCCTATAGCCGATTATACTAATAGCCTTAAAATTCCACACATGGGCTGGAATAAACTCGATATAAAGAAAAATCACCCGCTTTTTAAGTACATAAATAACGGTGACTGTGTCTATTTCGTTCATTCATATTTTGCTACCGACTGCTTTGATAGTATAATCGCAACAAGTGAATACGGCGTGGATATTACCGCCGCAGTAGCCGATAAGAACATTTGCGGTTGTCAATTCCACCCCGAAAAAAGCGGCGAGGTGGGTCTTAATATATTAAGAGCTTTTTGCGAAATGAAAGAAGGTACGGTATGATTATTTTTCCCGCAATAGATTTAATAGGCGGTCATGCCGTACGTCTTTTTAAGGGCGATTATGACCAAGAAACCGTTTACTCCGCCGAGCCCGAAAAGGTTGCTCTCGATTTTAAAAATGCGGGTGCTACCCACATTCATCTTGTGGATTTAGAGGGCGCAAAGTCGGGAGAAACTCCGGATTTCGATACAATTTGCAAAATTAAAAACACAAGCGGGCTTTTCTGTGAAATCGGAGGCGGAATTCGCAATATTAAAACTGTTGAAAAGTATATAAATGCCGGGCTTGACCGCGTAATTTTAGGTACTGCCGCAGTTACCGACCAGGCATTCCTCGAAACTGCCGTAAAGCTTTACGGAGGCAAAATTACCGTTGGCATTGATATTAAAGACGGCAAGGTTGCCATAAAAGGCTGGACAGAGGATTCGGGGCTCGATGCATTCGATTTCTGCAAAAAAATGGAAAGCATAGGTGTAGAACACATTATCTGTACCGATATTTCCAAGGACGGCGCTATGATTGGCACCAATCGTGAGTTATACCGTGAGTTATCTTCACGTTTTTCCCTTAAAATCACGGCTTCGGGCGGTGTTTCAACCATTGATGACGTTGCCGCACTTCGCAAGATGAACATTTACGGCGCGATTATCGGCAAGGCTTACTATACCGGTGCTATTGATTTAAAAGAAGCGGTTAGGGTGGCAAAATGATTACAAAAAGAATTATTCCTTGTTTAGATGTTAGAAACGGTCAGGTTGTTAAGGGTGTAAATTTTGAGGGCCTGCGCGAAATCAATTC
>JAGHTJ010000172.1 GCA_018065375.1 Candidatus Equinaster intestinalis
GAGCAATGGAGACTTATGCATATCGGCGCACAGCCGGTTCCGCCGTCACTTATCCGCCGCTGGCTTAAATACTTCCCGCATCATAAATACGATACCAATTACGGACCTTCCGAGTCGATTGGTCCGGGTTGTGTTCACCTTGGCGTTGATAACGTTCATAAGGTAGGCGCTATCGGTAAAGCGGGCTACGGCTGGGAGGTTAAAATCGTTGACGAAAACGAACAACCCGTAGAGCCCGGTACCGTAGGCGAGCTGTGTGTTAAGGGACCTGGCGTTATGAAATGCTACTATAAGGACCAAAAGGCTACGGACGAAATCCTGCACGGCGAATGGCTCCTTACCGGAGATATGGCAAAGCAGGACGAAGACGGCTTTATCTACCTTGTAGACCGTAAAAAGGACGTTATTATCACGGGCGGTGAAAACCTGTATCCCGTACAGATAGAAGATTTTATCCGCAAAAACAATGCCGTAAAAGATGTTGCGGTTATAGGACTTCCGGATGAGAGACTCGGCGAAATTGCCGCGGCAATCATTGAGGTTAAGGAAGGCTTTTCTCTCACCGAAGACGAGGTAAACGATCTCTGTAAGGAAATGCCGAGATACAAAAGACCAAGAAAGACTATTTTTGCTGAAGTACCGCGTAACCCCACCGGCAAAATCGAAAAGCCGAAGCTTCGTGAGATTTATTGCGGACAAAGCGTTGTTGCAAAGCAAAACGAAATCTGAAATTAGAAGGAGTTTTGAATTTTATGAAAAAATTACTTATTGGAAACGCGGCTGTTGCGCAGGGCGCATACGAAGCCGGTGTGCATTTTGTTTCCTCGTATCCGGGAACTCCGAGTACCGAGATTACCGAAACAATGGCTACCTTTCCCGCCGAAGAGGTTTACTGTGAATGGGCTCCTAACGAAAAGGTTGCCGCGGAGGCCGTAATCGGTGCCGCCATTGCAGGAGCAAGAGCTATGACCTGCTGCAAACACGTAGGTCTCAATGTTATGGCAGACCCGGTATTTACAGATAGCTATATCGGTGTAAACGGCGGTGCGGTTTTCTGTGTTGCAGACGACCCCGGTATGCATTCCTCACAAAACGAGCAGGATTCAAGGCATTATGCAAAGGCATCGAAAATTCCGATGCTTGAGCCCGCAGATTCTGCCGAGTGTAAAGAGTTTACAAAATTTGCATTCGATTTGAGCGAAAAATACGATACGCCGGTATTTGTAAGACTTTCTACAAGAGTTTCACATTCACAAAGCCTTGTGGAAATAGGGGAAAGGGAAGCTCGTGCCGTAAAGGATTATGAGAAGAATATCCCCAAAAACGTTATGATGCCGGCTATGGCTATCAAGCGCCATGTAGTAGTTGAAAAACGCACAAAGAAGCTTATAGAATATGCCGAAACTGCGGAAATTAACAAGATTGAAGACAACGGCAGTAAAATCGGCGTAATTACCAACGGTATTTCTTACGAATATGCTAAAGAAGCCTTGGGAGACAGAGTAAATTATTTCAAGCTCGGTCTTGTTTGGCCGCTTCCCGAAAAGAGCATCAAGGCATTCTGCGATAAATGCGATGAGATTTATGTAATCGAAGAATTAGACCCCTTTATCGAGGAGCATTGCCGCGCACTCGGTATTAACCTTCACGGCAAAGAATCCTTCACCTTGCTCGGAGAATATACTCCCGCAATGATTAAAAAGGTGGTTTTCGGTGAAAATCCCGCTGAAAACTATGAGCCGAATGAAAATATACCGGCTCGTCCTCCGGTACTTTGTCCCGGTTGTCCTCACAGAGGCACATTCTATGTTCTGCATAAGCTCGGTCTTACCGTTTCGGGTGATATAGGCTGTTATACACTCGGTGCAGTAGCTCCGCTTTCCTCGGTAGATACTACGATTTGTATGGGTGCTTCGGTAAGCGCGGCTCACGGTATGGCAAAGGTTAAGGGCAGTGAATTCAATAAAAAGCTCGTTTCCGTTATCGGAGATTCAACCTTTATGCATTCGGGCATTACCGGTCTTTCGGATATTGTTTACAACAAGGGTGCCAACACCGTAATTATTCTCGATAACTCAATTACCGGTATGACCGGTCATCAGGATAACCCCACCACCGGCAAAACCATAAGAGGCGAAGCTACACGTCAGGTAAATCTCATTGAATTGTGCAGAGGCCTCGGAGTTGAGCATATAACGGTTGCAGATCCGTTTGATGTTAAAAACTTCGAAAAGGTTGTAAAGGAAGAAACAGAAAGAGACGATGTTTCGGTAATTATCGCACAGCGTCCCTGCGCACTTCTTAAATCGGTTAAATATACAGGCCACTGTGAGATAAACGATAAATGTAAGAAATGCAAAATGTGTATGAAACTCGGTTGCCCCGCAATCAGCGTTGATAAGAGCGGAACCGTAAGAATTGATAAAACACAGTGTAACGGATGCGGTCTTTGCACCGGAGTTTGTCCGTTTGGCGCTATCGAAAAGAAAGATTGAGGGGTGTTCGGTAATGAAAAAAACAACTAATATTATGATAGTAGGCGTTGGCGGTCAGGGAACACTTCTCGCAAGCCGAATTTTAGGCGGAACCGTAATAGGCGAGGGCTATGATGTTAAGGTTTCGGAGGTTCACGGTATGAGCCAGCGAGGCGGAAGTGTTGTAACCTATGTTAAATACGGTGAAAAGGTTTGGTCGCCCATTATTGACAAGGGCGAAGCCGATATAATTCTTGCTTTTGAGCTTCTTGAGGCCTACAGAGCTTTACCGTGGCTTAAAAAAGGCGGTAAAATAATAGTAAACAATCAGCAGATAAATCCTATGCCGGTAATTACCGGTGCTACCGATTATCCCGCCGATATAATTGAAAAGCTTAAGGAAAAGGTTGATGTTACCTGCCTTAATGCTCTCGATTTGGCTACCGAAGCCGGAAGCATAAAGGCTGTAAACGTTGTTTTAATCGGCGTTATGGCAAAAAATACCGATATTCCTTACGAAAATTGGATAGAAACGGTTAAAAAGACCGTTCCGCCTAAATTCCTTGATGTAAATATTAAGGCGTTTGAGCTCGGATATAACCTTTAAGGAGTGATTTTATGAAAAAGTTTTTAAATTTTTGCCTTAAATTGCTCGTTTATCTTATCGGTTTTGCAATTATTGCGATAGGAATTAACGTTTCGAAGCTTTCGGGTCTCGGTATTTCTCCGGTAAGCTCAATCCCCGGTGTTCTTTCAAAAGCAATTCCGAGCGCATCACTCGGCAGTATGGTAATTGTAGTTTACTGTCTTCTTGTTTTGGCGCAGTTTATTGTTTTGCGTAAAAATTTCAAGGTTGTAAACATACTCGGCGTACCGGTTGCCATAATCTTCGGTCTTATGGTTGATTTTATGGGAATTGCTGAATTCACTCCTACAT
>JAGHTJ010000071.1 GCA_018065375.1 Candidatus Equinaster intestinalis
GGGTACTGTAATTAAAAACGGTAAAGGTAAAAAAGTAACCGTATTTACTTACAAACCCAAAAAGAGCAGTTCCCGTAAAATGGGCCATAGACAGCCCTATACCAAAGTACAGATTAACGAAATCGGCTAATTATGACTTCGGTAGAATTTTTCAGTAACGGTAAAAATCTTACTGGTTTTTCCGTTAAAGGTCATAGCAGTAAAAGTTGTGATGATTTTGAAGGCAGGCTTGTATGCTCGGCAGTGTCGTCTGCGGCCTATATGGCGGTCAATACCGTTACCGATGTAATCGGTGATAAGGCGGATATTGAGATAAACGATGCTTTGATGTGCGTGAGGGTTTTGAATCCGAGCGAAAAATCAGTTGCGGTTTTAGAAGGACTGAAGCTGCATATTGAGCAGTTGGCGTGCCAGTACGGTAATTCAATCAAAGTAATTTCGGAGGTGTAAGAAATGTTAAAGATTAACATTCAGTTGTTTGCTCATAAAAAAGGTATGGGTTCTACCAAGAACGGCAGAGACAGTGAAGCAAAGCGTCTTGGTGTTAAGAGGGCAGACGGTCAGTTTGTTCTTGCCGGCAACATTATAGTTCGCCAGAGAGGAACTCATTTCCACGCAGGCAATAATGTCGGTATCGGTTCTGATGATACCTTGTTTGCTTTAATAGATGGTAAGGTTAAATTCGAAAGAGTTGGCCGCGACCGTAAACAGGTCAGCATCTATGCCGTAGAGCAGTAATCAAAGTATGAAAGGTCCGGATTTCCGGACCTTTTAAAATTATAAAGGAAGAAATTTATGTTCGTAGACGTAGCAAAGATACATTTAAAGGCGGGAAACGGCGGAAACGGAGCCGCAACCTTTCACCGTGAAAAGTATGTCGCCGCAGGCGGACCGGACGGTGGAGACGGCGGCAGAGGCGGTAATATCGTATTTAAGGTAGACGATAACCTCTCTACACTTGCCGATTTCCGTTATAAAAGAAAATATATTGCCGATGACGGTGAAAAGGGCTCAGGCAATAGGTGTACCGGTAAAAGCGCAAAGGATTTAATCGTATTTGTGCCCCGCGGAACCCTTGTTAAGGAGCTTGAAAGCGGCAGAATAATTGCCGATATTTCAGATGATGAGCCGGTTATTATCGCCAAGGGCGGAAACGGAGGTTGGGGAAACTGCCATTTTGCTACGGCAACACGTCAGGTGCCGAGATTTGCAAATGACGGTCAAAAGGGCGAGGAATTAGATATTCTGCTTGAGCTCAAGCTTCTTGCCGATGTGGGTCTTATCGGTTTTCCGAATGTGGGAAAATCCACACTTGTATCGGTAGTAAGCGAGGCAAAGCCCAAAATAGCAAACTACCATTTTACTACCTTAACCCCCGTTTTGGGTGTTGTAAGAATTGATGAGGGAGCATCGTTTGTTATGGCGGATATTCCCGGTCTTATCGAGGGCGCGGGAGAGGGCGTAGGACTCGGTCATGAGTTTTTGCGCCATGTAGAGCGATGCAGATTGCTTCTTCACGTAATTGATGTTTCGGGCAGTGAGGGCAGAGACCCCATAGAGGATTTCGAAAAAATAAATCACGAGCTCGGAGTTTTCAGTGAGGAGCTGGCGGAGCGTCCTCAAATAGTTGTTGCAAATAAATGCGATTTAACTGACGAAGAGGAAATAAACCGCATAAAAAAATATTTCACCGATAAGGGTTATGCCTTTTTCCCCATTATGGCGGCTATTGCCGAGGGTACACGTGAGCTTATTGATTATACCGCGGGCGTGCTTGCCACTCTGCCGCCGATACTCAAATACGAAAGCGAAACGGTAAAGGAAATCGTAGTTGAAAAAGAGGATAAGCAAACCTTCCGTATTGAGGTACGAAACGGTGTTTTCTATATCGAAGATGCCGATTGGATTGACGATATTATGAACAAGGTAGACCCGGACGACTATGAGTCGCTTCAATATTTCGAGAGGGCGCTTCGCTCAAGCGGAATTATAAAGGCTCTCGAGCAGGCAGGCGTAAGGCAGGGCGATACCGTAAGTGTTTGCGGTGTTGAATTCGATTATGTTCCGTAAGGAGAAGCAAAATAAATGGATACAAAACTTTTAAATCCGTCTGTCCTTGCCTTTGTGGGGGATAGTGTTTACAGCCTTTTGGTTCGCGAAAAGTTCGCCGAAATAAACCGAAAATCGGGCGATTTGCATAGCCTTTCGGTAAAATTCGTAAATGCGGCGGCGCAGGCAAGGGCTTATGAAATAATCGAGCCGATACTTACCGAGGAAGAAATTTCGATTTTCAAGCGCGGCAGAAATTATCATACCTCCTCTGCTCCCAAAAACTCAACAAAGGGCGAATATCATACCGCTACGGGGCTTGAAGCGTTGTTCGGTTATCTGCATTTGTCGGGTAATGCTAAAAGGGCAAAGGAATTATTTGCAGTAATATGGGAAAACTCTCCTTATAACGAATAAGGGGAGTTTCTTTTTGAGAAAAACATTTGATACGGCAAAAGATGTATTTTTCTGGATAGTCGGTTGTTTTATTTATGCCTTTGCGGTTAAGGTACTGCTTGAACCTAATGCCATTACAATAGGCGGTTTTACCGGTATTGCATCAATACTTTCGGTTGCCGTTTTACTGCCTACGGGAGTGGGCGTTTTTCTGCTTAATATACCTCTTATTGTTTTGCAGTTTATCCGCTTCGGGGGTAAAGCGGTGGTAAAAACCGCCTGCACGGTGGTTATTCTTTCCCTTTCTCTCGATGTTTGCGGAGCGTTTTTTGAACCGATAGTGGTTGATAATGTTCTGGCGGCGGTATTCGGCGGAGTTATTACCGGGGTGGGGCTCGCTCTTATTATGCTTCACGGTGCTACTACCGGCGGGGTGGAAATCATCGCCAGACTTGTAAATTCGAAATTCCGCCATATAACGGTGGGCAGGGTTATGCTCTTTTTCGATTTTTGCGTGGTTGTTCTTTCGAGCTTCGTTTATAAAAATGCCCAAAGCGCTCTTTATTCACTTATCACGATTTATGCTTCAACACGTATGATTGATGCTCTGCTTTACGGTGCGGACAGGGGCAAAATCCTCTATATTATCACCGATAAGAAAAAGGAAATTTCAGAGGAAATACTTTCCCGGCTTCAGCGCGGCGTAACCTGTTTTGAGGTTACGGGAGGGTATACCGGCAGTAAAAAAAGTATGCTTATGTGTGTTGTAAGACGTCACGAGGCGGCGCAGATTCATAATATAGTTAATGGGAAAGACAGAGAAGCTTTTGTTGTTGTAAGCGATGCGGGAGAGATAATAGGCGAGGGTTTTAAATATCAAGGTTGATTTTGTGAGAAAAATAGAGTAAAATAGCCTTGGGTGATATTTATGCCGATAGTAAAGTTGAAAAAACTTGATGAAAACGCTGTATTGCCGAGCTACGGCTCGAAAAACGCCGCGGGAGCGGACCTTTACGCGAATACTAAAGAAAAAACTCAAATAAAACCGGGCGAAACGGTGGTTATTCATACCGGTATTTCGATGGAAATTCCCGAGGGTTTTGTAGGTCTTATATATGCGAGAAGCGGCATAGCTTTAAAAAGAGGGCTTGCACCGGCAAACAAAGTTGGCGTAATAGATAGTGATTATCGCGGCGAAATAATGGTTGCGCTTTATAATCATTCCGATTCACTTCAAACGGTTGAGCCGGGAGAAAGAATAGCGCAGATGGTTATAACGCCCTATATAGCGGCAGATTTTATACAGGTAGATGAGCTCGGTAATACCGAGCGAGGCGCGGGCGGCTTCGGCTCTACCGGAACAAAATAGGAGTGATTTTTTTGGAAACCGTAAACGGAGTTAAAAATGCAACTACGGGATTCGGAAGAATAATCGGTGATGTAGTGGAGTTTTTCACATCAAATTATTGGAATATTTTTCTTTTCGCAGTTGTTTTCATAGCGGGAATAGTTGTTATAAAGCTGCTTTTAAAGCTCATAAAGGCGGCAATGAATAAGGCATCAACTGACGGTATAATGCAGCAGTTTGTTTTAACCGTTGCAAAATGTGTTTTCGGCATAATATTCGTGCTCTTGCTTTTTAATGTTGCGGGGATTGAGCTCGGAGGAATTGTTACGGCGTTTGCGGCGGTTGTGCTGGCGGTCGGCGTTGCGCTTCAAAACTACATATCCAATATAGCGAGCGGCATTATAATTGCCTGCTCAAAGCTTTATAAAAAGGGCGATTATGTAATAGTAAACGGTGTTGAGGGACATATCGAAAAGATAAACATTCTTTTCACCACCCTTCATACCTACGAAAATAAAAAGGTTATAATACCGAATTCCAAAATCACATCGGAATCGGTTGTGAATGTATTTTCGGAAAATATCAGGAGGGTAAATTTCCATTTCAACGTGGCTTATGACAGCGATGTGGAGCTGGTGAAAAAAATCGTAACCGATACGATACTTTCGGACCCGAGGGTAAAAAAAGAGCCCGCTCCTTTTTGCGGACTTTATAAGCTTGATGCCAGCAGTCTCGATTTTGCGGGAACCTGCTTTTGTGATACCGAGGATTACTGGAAGGTGCATTTCTTCGTTACCGAGCAGGTCTATAACGAATTTAAACGTAACGGTATAACGGTACCCTATCAGCAAACCGAGGTCAGACTGCGTACAGACGAGGTCACAATGCCGGTTATCACGCAGGAAGCGAAAATACGCGGCGCACAGGTGGCAAAGCAGGAAGAAAACGAAAAGGATTTCTCGCGCAGAGGAATTTCCGAAAAATAAAATCAGGCGGCATGC
>JAGHTJ010000177.1 GCA_018065375.1 Candidatus Equinaster intestinalis
GACTATATGGGTGTTCCCGCGGCAGGTATCAAATCGGCAATAGAGCAGTTTACCGGTGCCGGCAGAAGATTTGAATTTATCGGTAAGTTCGGCGGCTTTATGTTGGCGGACGATTACGCCCACCATCCAACAGAAATAGCGGCAACTCTCACTGCGGCAAAGGAGCTTGACTATAATCGGGTAATAGCGGTTTTTCAACCCTTTACTTTTTCGAGAACGGCTATGCTCTTAAACGATTTTATCAATTCGCTTTCCATAGCCGATGAGGTAATCTTATTGCCGATTTTGGGCTCAAGGGAGAAGAATGTTTACGGTATTTCTTCCTCTGATATTGCCAAAGGGCTTAAGAATTGCACCCTCACAACCACCCACGACGATACAGCGCAAACTATACTTGCCCATGCCGGAGACGGTGATTTGGTAATCACAATGGGCGGCGGCGATGTTTATAAAGCCTGCCACATTATCGAAAATCAGTTCAAATAAAAACAAACCCGATAGCAGATGCTATCGGGCTTTTAGTTTATTTCTTTAATTTTTTGTAAAGTGAAATTCCCAATTTTATAAGCTCATCACCGGCAAAGAATATTAAGGAAAGCAATATAACCTTTGGCCATACTACACCGCTTGCCGCGGTAAGTCCCAAAACAGTGCTGACAGGCGTTGCAACCGCGATAACAATAAGCGCTGCCGCCAATAGCATTATCGGGAAAATTATCTTGTAGTTTGATAGTTTTGTGTTGATAATAAGGCGGTCGCTGTTGTTGGGAATCATGTGCAGTATCTGCGAAAGTCCCAAAACGCAAAGCGCCATTGCCTGACCGCAGGTATCCGAAATTTTAACACCTGCCGAGTAGGCAATGAGTGTTAAAACACACAGCAAAACCGACTGTATGGCAATTGATATTATTGCGCTGGGTGAAAAAAGTTTTTTATGCTCTTTTGCGCCGTTGCCTTCACCCGAATCGTTGGGCGAATGGCTTAACGATACCGCAGGCAAAACATCGGTTATAAAGTTTATAAACAAAAGCTGGGGAGCAATGAGTATCGGTTTTGAAAATATCAGCAAACCGAATATAACCGCAAGCAGCTCGCCTATGTTACAACTGAGGAAATAGTGAATGATTTTTTTAATCTTAAAGAATGTATCGCGGCAGGCTGAAATAATGCCGCAAATACTTTTTAAGCTTATATCTTCGCAGGAAATATCTGCCGCATTGCAAACAACCGGACTGGCGTTTGAACGGCAGGCAAAGCCTACATCCGCTTTGCGCAGAGTGGGCGCATCGCTGTTTTTGAAACCGGTTACCGCAACACTTTCGTTATTGTGGCGCAATGCTTTAATAATTTTGTACTTGTCCTCGGGTGAAACTCTCGCAAAAACCGAATAACCGTTAACGGTGGATGTCAGCTCTTCTTCACTTAAATTGCGGAGCTCTTCACCCGTAATTGCCGCCATACCGTCGGGTAAAATACCGAGTCTTCGCGCAACCGCTTTGGCGGTATATAGATTATCACCCGTAATCATAACGGTGCGAATGCCGATATCGGCGCAATCTTTAACTGCCCGAACAGAAGCGCTTTCGGGAATATCTTCAAAGGCAATAAGACCTACAAAGCTTAAGCCGTATTCCAGATCATTCGCGCTCGGAATTGCGGGAACAGAATCAATCGGCTTTGTTGCAATGGCGATAATGTGCAGTGCATCCTGCGCCATATCCTCAAATACTTTTAACACCTGCTCGGTGTTTATGTTAGCGCAAAGCTTAATTATTTCCTCGGGCGCACCCTTTGAAATAACAAAGTGCCTGCCGTTTATCATATTTATCGAGGTGATAATTTTCTTTTCGCTGTCAAAGGGCAGATAGCTTTCCATGGGGTAGATGTTTTTACATTCATCGATCCCCATACCTTTGGCCTTAATGCAATAATTCTCTAAAGCCGAATTGCCCGAATCGCTTATCGCGTCAAAGGAATTGTCGCCGTAATTTATACTGTTGCCGCAAATAAACGCCATTTCGATAACCGCATTTGCGGTTTTATCGGCGCCGTATTCGTCTATATCAATTACTTTATCGCCGGCGAAAACCTTTTTAACCGCCATTTTATCGGGTGTCAGAACTGCGGTTTTATCGGCGCAGATTACCGAAACACCCGCGATGTTTTCCAAAACCGAGGTTTTTCTTATTTTGTTGGATGCATTAAGCTTTTTAACGGCAGTCCAAAGTATTATGGTTACAGTTGCAGGCAGGGTTTCGGGAACCAATGTGATTATAAGCCCCAAAGAGTTAAGCAATGATTCACCAACTAATTCGGCAAAGCCCGCAGTAGCCGAAATGCTGAATATAATGAGCAAAACAAAGAATAAAAACGCCGCAATTCCCGATATAATGAGGGAATATTTGCCGATAAAATCCAAAACACGCGCAAAAGCGTTTTCGTCCTTTTCGATGGTTTTTTTAATCTTTTTCAGATTTGAATACTCGGTGTAGGGCTTTAAGTCGGTAACAACGGCTTTGGCTGTTCCGTGGGTCACCGAGCAGCCCTCAAACACCATATTTTTGCGCTTGGCGGGTTCGGTTATGTCTTCAAAAATACCGTCGGCATCTTTTTCGGCATCAACCGTTTCACCCGTGAGTATAAATTCATCACATCTGAAATTTACAGTTTGCAAAAGGCGGGCATCGGCAGGTATTAAGTCGCCTGCTTTAAGGAGAATTATATCACCCCGAACAAGCTCGCCCGAATTTACCGAGATTTTATTTCCGTTTCTTATTACATCAACACTGAAATTCAGTAAGTATTTTGCATCGTATTTTATCTTTTGCGAATAATATTGCTGATAGGCATCAAATAGGGTATCGAGAACGATTATTGCAATAACCGATACTGAGAGTATCCAACTTTCGCTGGCAGCTATAATCGAAACGCCTGCCGTAACCAAAGCGGCAACAAATGTTATGAGCGTGAGATATTTATTGAATTGTGAAACCAGAATTTTAAGATAATTCGGTTTTTTCTTTTTAAGCTCGCTTTTATATGCAGTGTATAATTCTGCCGCCTTTTGCTCGGTAAGGCCTTCGTTTTCGTTACTTTCGAGATAATTAATAACTTCCGTTTTTTCGGTGCTGTGCCAAATCATGGTATCACCCCTTAACCGTTATAATAACATACTTTGGTAAAATAATCAATAATTTGCCGAATATAGCGAAAAAAACCTTTATTTTTTGAAATTATATGGTATAATCGTTATAAAAGGGGTTCTATATGGATTGGTTTGAAATATTTGTAAAAGTCGATACCGCCGATACTGATATTGCGGCAGGTATATGTAATATGGCGGCTCCCGGCGGAATATATATTGAAGATTATTCTGACCTTGAACAGCAGGCATGGGAGATTTCCCGCATTGATTTAATTGATGAAGAGCTTGTGAATAAGGACAGAACTAAGTCGATTATTCATTTGTTTGTTTCTCCCGAGAGTAACCCCGCCGAATATATGCAGTATATAAGTGAAAACCTTAAGGCATCAAATATTGCTTTTGAAATCGGCAGCGCCTCTGTTAACGAAGCCGATTGGGCTGATAATTGGAAAAAGTATTTTAAGGTAACCGAAATAGGTTCACGCCTTGTTATCTGCCCGAGTTGGGAAAAGTATGATAACAATGATAAAAGGGCTGTGCTTCGCATAGATCCCGGCGCCGCTTTCGGAACGGGCACCCATGCCACAACCTCGCTTTGCCTGGCACTTTTGGAAAAATATATTAAGGGCGGCGAGCGTGTGCTTGATGTGGGTTCCGGTAGCGGAATACTCAGCATTGCCGCACTGCTTCTCGGCGCAGATACCGCTTTAGGCGTTGATATTGACCCCGTGGCTGTTAAAGTTGCCGCAGAAAATGCAGAACTTAACGGTGTAGGCGATAAGGCAAAGTATATTTTGGGCGATATTACAACCGATGTTTCGGGCAAATATTCGGTAGTGCTCGCAAATATAGTTGCCGATATAATCATAAAATTAAACGGCGAGATTTCCGATTTTCTCGAAAAGGACGCCGTTTATATAACTTCCGGTATTATCGATTTGCGCGCGCAAGATGTTAAAAAAAGCTTTGCGCAATGCGGCTTTACGATAATTGAAGAATGCCGCCGCGATAATTGGTATGCTTTCGCACTTAAAAAAGGAGAGTTTTAATGCTTGAATTTGAAGAACAAAAATTAAAGCTTCAAGGGTATAAAAAAGAACTTGATGACCTTAAAGATGCCATCGGTTACGATAAGCTTAAAGATACCGTTAAAACCCTTGAAACGCAAACTGCGGCAGACGGGTTTTGGGATGACATAGAAAATTCCCAAAAGGTTTTGCAAAGCATCAGCCAGGCAAAGGGCAAAGTTGAAAAATACGATAGTATGGTCTCGGCTTACGACGATGCGCTTACTTTAACCGAAATGGCAGACGAGGAAGAAGACCTTTCGATGCTTAGCGAGGTTGAGCAGTTGATAAACGATTTTATTGCCGACCTTTCGGAACAGCGCCTGCTTACCTTACTTTCGGGTGAATACGATGCTAATAATGCAATTCTTACCTTCCATGCGGGTGCCGGCGGTACCGAGGCGCAGGATTGGAACGAAATGCTTGTGCGTATGTATATGCATTGGGCTGAGCGCCATAATTTTAAGGTAAATATGGTCGACTTTCTTGATGGCGAAGAAGCAGGCCTTAAAAGCGCCGTTTTGGTTATTGAGGGATTAAATGCCTACGGCTACTTAAAGAGTGAACACGGTGTTCACCGCCTTGTGCGTGTTTCTCCCTTTGATGCTTCGGGCAGACGGCATACTTCCTTTGCATCTTTAGAGGTTATGCCGGAAATTTCGGATGATGTCAGCATAGAAATCAGGGATGAGGATATTAAGGTTGATACCTACCGCTCAAGCGGTGCGGGCGGTCAAAAGGTTAATAAAACTTCATCTGCCGTTCGCATAACCCATTTGCCAACAGGTATTGTGGTTGCCTGCCAGAATGAGCGCAGCCAGTTTCAGAACAAGGATGTGGCAATGAAAATGCTGAAATCCAAGCTGATTGAAATAAAAGAAAGAGAACACCTCGATAAAATCGAAGATATCAAGGGCGTTCAAAAGGAAATAGCCTGGGGCTCACAGATAAGGTCCTATGTATTTATGCCGTATACTTTGGCTAAGGACCACCGCACAGGCTTTGAATCGGGCAATATAAACGCTGTTATGGACGGCGATATTGACGGGTTTATAAATGCATATCTTAAAGCTTCATCTTTGGAGCGGATAAATATTAAAAATCAGGAGATTTAACTATGAAAAAGATTATTTCGGCAGTTCTCGCAGTACTTATGATAACCGCACTTTTTGCTTCCTGCAAAAAGCAGGAAAACAAACGCGCGGCATATAATTACGATATGTCAGAGTATGTCACTTTAGGTGAATATAAGGGCATAACCATTAACAGAGCATCGGAAATTTTCGTTAATTACAAAAACTCGTTTTTTGATAATGACATTTCCGAAAAATCAATCTACATTCAGAGAAAAGAAGGCACTGTTGCAAAAGGCGATTTAACCAACTTTACTTATGACGGTAAGGTTAAAGCCACCGGCGAGGCAATCGATGCCAACACAACCACTCTTACAGTGGGCTCCGGTCAGTTTATACCCGGCTTTGAGGATAATCTTGTAGGCAAAAAAATCGGCTCATCCTTCAGCTTTGATATAACCTTCCCGGAGAATTACGGTGACGGGCTGAGCGGTGTGGTAGCTACCTTTGCAATCACCATTAACTATGTCAACGATAAGCCTGCAAAGGACGAAGATTTTGCAAAGAAAATGGGCTTCGCAAGTCTTGCTGAATATGAGGCAGACCTTGAGCGCCGCGTTGTTAACGAGCTCGTTACAAAGGAGATTATCGAGTCCGATAAGTTTGTTATCAAATCTTACCCCGAGGCTGAAAAGAAGGTTTATGATGACCTTTATAATTCTTACATAAACTATGCTACTCAGCAGGTTGAATCATATAAACAGCAATACGGCACCGATATTGATGTTGATACTATTCTTTACTATTCTTACGGTGTTACATCCGCCGGTCTCAAAGAGTATTATGAGAATACTATGCGCAGAGAAGTAATCACTTACGCGATTTTCGATAAGGAAAAGCTTTCCTATACAACCGAGGAATATAATAAGTATGTTGAAGAGCTCGCGGCAGGTCAGAGTATGACGGTTGAAGAGCTTAAGAGTAATATGAACGAGAGCACAATCGAAGCCAATATGGTATTCAGGGTTGTTCTTGATTTCCTCAATAAGAACGCAAAGATTATTGATACTCCCGAAACTTCAAGCACTGTAAGTGCGGCAGAATAAAAAAATTAACCCCTCGGAATCTTCCGAGGGGTTAATTTTTTATAACACATAAATGATTATCGCAAAGAACTGTAAAATGCTTCCTGCGATGATAAACAGGTGGAAAAGCGAATGGAAATATTTCCGTTTTTCGCCGATTTTATGCATCACAATGCCGCCGATATAGAAAATTGCGCCTGCCATAAGCAATAAAAATCCGGGCAGGGTAAGCGTCGATAATGTCGGCTTAATTGCGGCTAATATACAAAGAATCGATGCAATGTTGCAAATGCCGGAAACTTTTGAAAAGCGGTTTATATCTATCGCCGTAAATGTTATTGCAATAGCGGCAATCCACCAAACCAATCCGAAGATTGCCCAGCCCCATGTAGGTGAAATCTTGCGTATGGCGCATAGGGCAATGGGAGTGTAGGTGCCGCCGATTACAAAGTAAATTGCGCAGCGGTCAATAACCTGCATAACCTTTTTGCCGTCTGATAAATATAACCCGTGATATACACTTGAGCAAGTGTAAAGTATTATGAGCGAGCCGCCGTAGATTGCGCTGCATACTACTGCCCACACATCTGCAAAGAAAACCGAATAAATAATACTTATTGCGGTTGCCGCTATGGCAAAGCCGCCACCCACGATGTGCGAAATCATATTGAATTTTTCTTCGGTTCTGGTGTAAAAAGGCAATATTCTGTCCTTAAACTTTGTATGCTTCATACTCTCACCTCATATTTATTATATTATTTTTTGTAAAAATTTTCAACTGCATTGAGAAATTTAACAAAATATCTATATTTGACATTGTAATATTACTGTTGCTATGCTATAATAAATTAACTATTGTAGCAGGAGGCTAAAAATGGATGTATTTGAGGAAGCCCTGTGTTTCGCCACACTGAAGCATAGCGGTCAGGTGCGAAAGCTTGCAAAAACGCCATACATACTGCATCCTATGGAGGTTGCGGCGATTGTCGGCACGATGACCGATGATAGGGAAGTGTTGGCGGCGGCGGTTTTACACGATACGGTTGAGGACACCGATACAACTCTTGAGGAGATTACCGAAAAATTCGGTAAGCGTGTATCTCTGCTTGTAATGACCGAAACCGAAGAAAAAAGGGCAGACCGACCTGCGGCAGAAACCTGGGAGCTGCGTAAAGAAGAAACGCTCATAATGCTTGAAAATTCGAAAGACATTAATGTTAAAATGATGTGGTTGGGTGATAAGCTCTCAAATATGCGCTCTTTCACTCGCGAATTCAGAAAGCGTGGAGATGCCGTTTGGCTGGCATTAAACCAAAAAGACCCGCTTAAGCAAAAATGGTATTATGTAAGAATTGCCAAAGCTTTAAGAGACCTTAAGGGTTACGACGCTTACAGAGAATATATCGAACTTGTAAAATTTGTATTTGAAGAACATCTCGGAGGTTATGATAATGAAATTCTCGGTTAATGAAAACAAAGCACTCACAATATTTTTGGAGGGCCGCATTGATTCGGGTAATGCCGATGTACGCGGCGCTGAAATCGAACAGATTTTGAATGAAAATCCGCACGAAAGCGTTATTTTGGATGCCGATAATCTTGAGTATATCTCATCTGCCGGCTTGCGCGTTGTGCTCAAAACAAGAAAGGCTGAGCCTACCCTTAAAATCGAAAATGCATCAACCGATGTTTATGAGATTTTTGAAATGACCGGCTTTACCGAAATGATTCCCGTAAGCAAGGCTTACAGAAAGCTTTCGGTTGAGGGCTGTGAGGTTATCGGTCAGGGTGCCAACGGTAAGGTTTACCGCTTAGACCCCGATACAATTATTAAGGTTTACCTTAACACCGACTGTTTGCCTGATATACACAGAGAGCGCGAGCTCGCCCGTAAAGCCTTTATTAAAGGTATTCCTACCGCTATTCCTTATGATGTTGTTCGCGTTGGCGATAGCTACGGCTCGGTTTTCGAGCTTCTTAATGCAAAATCTTTTGCAAAGCTCATTAAAGCAGAGCCCGAAAACCTTGATAAGTATGTTGAGCTCTATGTTGATTTGCTCAAAAAGATTCATTCTACCGAGCTTCAGGATGGCGAAATGCCCGATATGAAAGAGGTTGCTCTTAATTGGGCTTCTTTCCTTAAGGATTATCTCCCCGAGGACCAGTTCAATAAGCTTTATTCACTTGTTGAAGCAGTGCCCAAGGACAATCATATGATGCACGGCGACTATCATATTAAAAATGTTATGATGCAAAACGACGAAGTTCTGCTTATTGATATGGATACTCTCTGCATGGGTCACCCCGTGTTTGAGATGGCTTCCGTATTCCTTGCTTACTGCGGTTACAGTGAAAACGACCACAGCATTTCCGAGAGCTTTATGGGTATTCCGCACGAAACCGCCGTTAAGATCTGGGAAAAGACATTGCGCCTCTATTTCGGCACTGACGATCCTGCTAAACTCGAGGAATATGAGAATAAGGCAAAGATTGTAGGCTACACCAGAATGATGCGCCGCACAATCCGCAGAAACGGTTTCGAAACCGAGCTCGGCAGAAAAGATATCGAGAGCTGCAAGCGCCACCTGGCAGAGCTTTTGCCTAAGGTTGATTCTCTCGTATTCTAATCGCGAAAGGTAATTTCAAATGGAAATAATTCAGTCTTATCATATCGGCTTTAATGCGGGCCATGGCGCAAGATATGCCATTTTGCCCGGGGATCCCGGCAGAGTTGAAAAAATAGCAAAGCATCTTGATAACCCGAGATTTTTGTGCCAAAGCCGCGAGTATACCACCTGGATAGGTGAGCTTTGCGGCGAAAAGGTAATTGTTATGTCCACAGGTATGGGCGGACCTTCTACCGCAATCGGTGTTGAGGAGCTTTATCGCACCGGCGTTGATACTTTTTTGCGCATCGGCACCTGCGGCGGTATGCAGGAGGAGGTTATTGGCGGCGATGTTGTAATCGCTACCGGTGCCATTCGTATGGAGGGCACATCCAAAGAGTATGTCCCCGTAGAATTTCCTGCTGTGCCCGATATTGATGTAACCTCGGCGCTTATAAATTCGGCGAAGAATCTCGGCTACCCTTACCACGTCGGTATTGTTCAGTGTAAAGATTCTTTTTACGGTCAACATAATCCCGACCGTATGCCCATGGGATATGAGCTTAAGGATAAATGGCAGGCATGGATAAGAGCGGGTGCGCTCGCTTCCGAAATGGAGAGCGCCGCATTGTTCGTTGTTTCCTCGTTTTTGAGGGCTCGCGCAGGCTCGGCATTTATCTGCGTTTGGAATCAGGAAAGGGCAAACAAAGGCCTTTCCAACCCCGAGTGCCACGATACCGAAAAGGCTATTGATGTTGTTATCGGGGCAATTAAAGAACTTATCGAAAAAGATAAAAAGTAGTTAAAAAAGGACTCTGCAGAGTCCTTTGCTGCGCGTTCATTTACAAATGTAAAATCAAGCGGCGGGCTCTTCAAAAAACTTTTCAAATAATAAAAAAGAGGATTTTTTGCTATGCTGAAAATTGAGCACTTAACTAAAAAATACGGTGATAAATGCGCTGTTGATGATTTAACACTCCATATTGAAAAAGGCGAAATTTACGGCTTTATAGGTCACAACGGCGCCGGTAAAACCACAACCCTTAAAAGCGTTGCAGGTATATTGCGCTTTGAAAAAGGCGAGATTTATATTGACGGTAAAAGCATTAAAACCGAGCCGATTGCCTGCAAAAAACAGATTGCATATATTCCCGATGACCCGGATTTATATGATTTTATGACCGGTAACGCCTATCTTAATTTTATTGGCGATATTTATGAGGTTCCGATTGATGTCCGCACCGAAAAAATAGCCAAGCTTGCCGCAGATTTTGAGCTTACCGATAATCTGGCTCAGCCGATTTCATCCTATTCTCACGGTATGAAGCAAAAGCTTGCCATAATTTCGGCTTGGATGCATTCTCCGAAGCTTATTATTATGGATGAGCCCTTTGTCGGACTCGACCCAAAAGCCGCGCATACCCTTAAAATAATGATGCGAGAGGTATGTGTCGAGGGCGGTGCAATATTCTTTTCAACCCATGTGCTTGAGGGTGCCGAAAAGCTTTGCGATAAGGTTGCTATTATTAAAAACGGTCAGCTTATAAAATCGGGTACTATGGAAGAGGTTAAGGGCGACGATTCCCTTGAATCTGTTTTCTTGGAGTTGGTAGACAATGCTTAAGGCTCTGGTTAAAAAACAGTTTACCGAAACTTTTCGCTCGTATTTTGTAAATAACAAAACCGGTAAGTCTCGCTCAAAAGGCGGCATTTTCGGTATGTTCGCTCTTTTTGCGTTTACTATGCTTACCCTCTGCATGGTTTTCTTCGGTTTATCAAGTACGATGGGTATGCTCTTAACGGTACCGGGCTATGAATGGCTGTATTTTTCGCTTATAGGTATTATTTCACTGCTTTTCGGTACTTTCGGCAGTGTGTTCAATACCTTTGCATCTCTTTATCTTGCAAAGGATAACGAACTGCTTTTATCAATGCCGATACCGCAGAGTAAAATTCTTTTTTCGAGAATGACAACCGTTTTCGGCCTCAGCTTTTTATATGGCGGAGTTGTTTGGCTGCCTGCGGTGATTTACTATATTATTTTTGCGGCATCAAACGGCATACTAAACCCGCTTGCGGTGATATTTTCGGTTTTGCTTTTATTTATAATTCCGTTTTTTGTAACAGCGATAACCTGCGCACTCGGTTGGGTTATTGCCGCCATTTCGGTAAGAATAAAGAATAAGAGTTTTCTGACCGTTTTAATTTCACTCCTTTTCTTCGGAGCTTACTATTTTGTTTGCATTCGTTCTTCTTCGATAATTACATCGGTATTAAATAACAGTACCGCTTTCGGTAATGCCATTAAAACATGGTTAAATCTTGCTTATCAGCTCGGCAGCGCCGCATCGGGCAATATCGGCTCAATGCTCATATTTACCGCTGTTACCGCGGCTGTATTCGGTTTGTGTTTCTTTATACTTTCCAAAACATTTGCTAAGATACTTACCCAAAAAAGCGGAGATAAAAAGGCCAATGTTAAAAAGCCCGCCAAAGCTTCGGCTCACGGTTCTAAAAACGCTCTGCTTTTGCGCGAGTTCAAAAGATTTGCAAGCAGTCCGAATTATATGCTCAACTGCGGTTTAGGTCTTGTATTGATTCTTATATTTACCGTAGCCGCAATAATTAAGCGAAACGCTTTGTTCGCCGCTCTTGCCGAAATGGCAGGTGAGGGAACTGACCTTACAAAATATATAATAATCGTAATAGCTTTCGTTTTTGTTTCGATTTTATCAATAGGCGGTATTGCATCACCTTCGGTAGCACTCGAAGGCAAGCGCATCTGGATAATAAAGAGCCTGCCTGTATCGACAGCAGATATACTTATCGCAAAGGAAAGACTGCATATAATTCCCAATGCGGTTGTTGCCGTTCCTTGCAGTATAGCCCTCGCCATTGCAATGCAGGGAGATGCGTTTACAGCGGTTGCGCTCGCGGCATTTATATTTGCGTTTGTAAGATTCAGTGCAATAGTTTGCCTGCTTTTCGGTCTTAAAAACCCGAATCTTAGTTGGGTAAGCGAGACAACGGTTATCAAGCAGGATATAAATATTCTCGTTTCAATGCTTGTAAATTGGCTTTCGGGCGTTGCCCTTTGCGCAGGCTTTTTCCTGCTCAAAAACCGTATCGGCGTTTCCGATTATTTCTGCCTTGCATTTGCCGCAACTACGATCATCGGCTCTTTGCTTAAAAAGCTGTTGCTCACTAAGGGAGTCGAATCTTTCGATAATCTTTAATTTATAATTAAAATAAAACCCCGTTATGCATTGCATAACGGGGTTTTTGATTTACTGAGATTACTTAAGGCCGTTCTTAAGGCGTTCTTCAGCGAAACGCTGAGCGATAACACCTTCGGGCTCGCCGGTAGATTTAGACTCTTCAACAATGTTGTAAACAGTGTTGTAGATGTTCTTAACCTGCTTAATAACCTTTTCCTTATCGTAGGTTGTAAATGCCTCCTGAGCTGCGTTGATAACGCCGCCGCCGTTGATAATAAAGTCAGGCGCATAAACTATGCCTTTCTTCTTGAGCTCAACGCCGCACTGGTCGGTAAGGAGAACATTGTTTGCACCGCCTGCAACAGCTTTGCAGCGAAGCTGGGGAATAGTAAATTCATTGATGATGGCACCGAGAGCGCAGGGTGAGAATACATCGCATTCAACACCGTAGATGTCCTTTTCGCGAACTTCTACTGCACCGAGCTCTGCAATGGCTTTTTCCATAGCCTTGCGGTTGCTGTGAACGCAGGCAACTACCTTTGCACCGGCATCATGAACATATTTCGCAACACCGTAACCAACATTGCCAAGACCCTGAATTGCTATTGTGCGACCGGTAAGGTCATCGGTGCCGTAGATAGATTTCATTGTTGCTTTGATACCCTCAAATACACCGAGAGCGGTGAAAGGTGAGGGGTTACCGCTTACATTAGCGCGGCCAACAACATATTCGGTTTTGCGCATAATGTAGTCCATATCGCGGGTATCGGTGTTAACATCCTCGGCAGTGTAATATCTGCCCTTAAGAGATTCAACAGCTTCGCCGTAAGCTTCCATAAGCTCAGGGGTGCGCTGTGAGGGGTCAGCGATAATAACACCTTTACCGCCGCCAACCGGAAGACCTGCAGCTGCGTTCTTAAAGCTCATACCGCGAGAAAGACGAAGTACATCAAAAAGTGCATCGTCAAAGTTCGGGTAGGGCCATAAACGGCAGCCACCGAGAGCAGGGCCGAGATTTGTATTATGAATTGCTATA
>JAGHTJ010000110.1 GCA_018065375.1 Candidatus Equinaster intestinalis
TATAATAATACCGTTCCTGCCCTGTTCGCGGACTGTTCTATTATAACCCTGAAAGATATTGGGCATAACAAAAACAGCGCGCGCCTGATTTCCGAAAGGTGTGCAATTTCGAGGAGATTTTTGCATTGAGATTGCCGATAGGCTGGCGCCTTTCAAAATCGAAAGGCGAAAATATACCGAAAGGGCGCCGTTTCGGGCGGCGCGAGGTATTTTTGTTATGCCAAGGGGTCCGGCTTGTGCGGCGGGACGCAGACATCCCGTTTAATTTATTCGGGTAGAAAATTTAATATTTTACAATAATTCAGTTTTAAAAAACATATAATAATACCGTTCCTGCCCTGTTCGCGGACTGTTCTATTATAACCCTACAAGCTACTTTTCGGGGTCCGGCTTGTGCGGCGGGATGCAGACCTCCCGTTTATTCCATCGAGTTTAAACGGAAGAAGGGAGCGCAAAACCGCACACACGACACCCACCTGCCATACGCAGGTTATCTTTAGCGCATTACGGCAGGGCGGGAGCAAGAAAAAAGGAGTTTTAAAAATGGTAAAGCATATTATACTCTGGCAGCTTAAAGAGGAGTTTTCCGAGGAGGAAAAGAAAAAAATCAAGGCCGAAATAAAAGAGGGCCTTGAAGGTCTTGCCGGCAAAATTCCGGGGCTCATAGATATTAAGGTACATACCTCACCGCTTCCCAGCTCAAATGCCGATTTAATGCTCGATTCGAGCTTTGAAACCAAGGCTTCCCTCTCGCTTTACGCTTCCCACCCGAAGCACGTGGCGGTGGCAAATGCAAAGGTACGCCCCTTTACGGCAACCAGAACCTGCCTCGATTTTGAAATATAAGATAAAACTATTAAAACAGCACAAGCCGCCGGCTTGTGCTGTTTTTCATTTGTAGTAGTTTTTTAAAGTGTATTTTTTAAATTGTTGAGCTTTTCGATACAGTTAAGGCAAACAAGATGTCCGCCATAGGTAATAACCTCGCCCTTTTCACCGCAGAATATACAAGACGGCGCGTATTTCTTTAAAATTATACTGTCGTTTTCGGTGAAGATTTCAAAACAGTCTTCATCATTTTTCATATCAAGTTGTTTGCGAAGCTCTGCGGGGATAACTATTCTGCCGTTTCTGTCAATCATTCTTATCATGCCAAGTGATTTCATTTCATCATCTCCATCTATTTAATTATAAGATATATGTATAAGTATGTCAACAATTGCTATTTTTTTGACAAAGATACCCCGCCGATGCTGAACACGGCGGGGTGAAATATACAAAAATTATTCTGTTTTTGCGGGTGTTTCGCCTTTCTTTTTTGAACCGAATAGGATTGCGGTTATACCGATTACGATATAGATAAGTCCTCTTATTCTTGCAAAGAGGGAAGCGGTAACTCCGAATGAAAAATCAACGCTTGCCCAGCTGAGCACCGCCGCAAGGCTCGCTTCACGCGTTCCAACCTGCAATGGGATAATAAAGAGCAGATTTCCTATAAGCGCCGAAGCGGCAACCCCTATCATACAGTAAACATACGAAATATCCGAGCCGATAAGGCGAAGCAGAACATAGAACTCGCCAACCTCAAGCAAACGGTCAATATACTCTATAGCGGCAACCTGCACGAAGCTTTTTTTGCGGGTGTGGAATTCTACCATACTGTCATCAATTTCGGTTATGGTTTGATTTTTTTCCTGCATCAGCTTTGCAATTTTTTTGCCGAAAAACGGAAGCTTTGAACAAAATTTCAAAACCGGGCGTACAAGCGGGCGTCCGCCGTATCTGTAAAACACGAAAAGCACGGCGCCGAGCAGTATAGCAACAATCGCCACGAAAACCGTTACAACCGTTCCTCCCGGACAACCCACAATAAAGTAGAGCAGAGCCGCCGTAAAGAGGAAAAGCAGATGGGTTGAAACGTGCATTACCGTAAATGTAAGGGTTGTTGAAACCGCCTTTTGCGAGCCTAAATAGGGCTTCATTTCAACAATTCTGAAGGGCTCTCCGCCGATAAGACCTACCGGTGTAACCTCATTGAGGGCAAAACCCGAAAGGGTCAGCTTAATGAGAAAACCGAGCGGCACCTTATTTTTATCCTCTCCCATAATTATACGGTATGATAATACGTGGAGCAGATAGATGATTGCCCAGATTATGATGCCCGCCGATAACCAGATGGGCATATTTTTGAGCACTGTTCCGTCCCAGTCGATGACGCTGAAATCGGTTTTCCAAATCATAAAAACGATTCCGACAACACCGAGCAGGAAGAAGAAAATCGAACTTTTTTTCATTAAATCAATCCTGTTTTATAGTATCGGCAAAATGCAGAGCATAGGTTTGCTTTGCGATTTTTTCGTAGCGATTGATGGTTAAAAGAAGAACTATTCCGAAAAGGAATAAATCAGCTACGAAATAAACTGCCGGTATATTCAGTGAAACACAGGCGAAAAGTACAATGGTGCGTGTGTTTATTGTGATAATGTTGGTAAGCTGAATGTACTTTTTACTGCGGTCAAGATAATCCTTGCGGAGTGTATCCGTAAGGGCTCCGCTTTCGTTTATGGCATCTATGAGTTTTACAAAATTGGGAGAAAGTGCCTCTTGAATTTTAGTGTATGCATAATATATTGCGAGATACCATCTCCGTAAGAAAAGCGCATCATCGGGGAGAGCATCAAGCTCCCTTTTAACATCGCCCGAAAGGGTGAGCTCGCTTTTTTCGGGATTTAAAAAGTAGAGGTGTGCATTTCGGTAATAGTCAGCCACGGTACACTGAAGCAACATACCGAATATGCCGGAGGGAACTACGAGAAGGAAAACCCAAAATCCCCAGGCAGTACCGTTTGTAAAGGGAATAATCGGGTCGTTAATTGCGCGGATACCAAGGCAAATATATGCGGGAGCCGCCCAGGTGAAGGTTGAAAAACCGTCCAAAAACCTGCCGAGCTCGGAGGTCTGGTGGGTAAGGCGCGCCAGCTGACCGTCAGTAGCATCAAGAATTATGCTCAATACGATAAGAAGCATACCGAGTATATTGAGGTATATATTTTCGGGAAGCATCAATATACCGCCGCAAAAACCAACCCCCATTGATAAGGTTGTAACATGGTTGGGTTTCCAGTTAAGCTTCTTGAAAAGCAGCATAAATAAATAGCCTACGCGTTCATTAAAATATAGGTCTAAAAGGTCTTCGGTATCGAGCGATTTATGAGCGGCGTGAATTGTATCGTTTGCCTGCTTTGCGTAATCGCCGAGCTGTGGAGTATTCATAAAAAGAGTCCTTTCGCTGTAAATTAAATAGGGTTGCATACGACCACATACAAAAGTGATTATACTACAAAATTTAATTTATTGCAACACCTAATAAATTATTAACAAAAAAATAAAAGAAAATCGCAGTTTACGGATTTTGAGTATCTGCGATTTTCTTTATTCCGTGTTATTCTTTTTTGCCCGAAGATACTATCGAAAAGTAAGCGCGGGCGGTAAGCTTGTAAATTATAATGTAGAAAAGTCCGAAAATTGCGAAGCAAATCAGCGATACGAGAATAATAAAGGGAAGATTTCTCAAGTGGAAAAGCTGTAAAATTTTCCATATAAGGGGGAAAGCAAAACCGAAATGAAGTCCCGCAAACAAAAGCGGCGCAAAAAATACAATTAAAATCTGCGAGTTTATGCTTTTTTTGATGTCGGATTTTGTCATACCCACCTTTTGCATAATGGCAAACCGCGCGTTATCCTCGTAGCCCTCGGAAACCTGTTTATAGTATATGATTATGGCGGCGGCAAAAATGAAGACAATCGAAAGAATTATGCCGATAAAGAAAAGTCCTCCGTAGCTGGTATAAAAATCGCCCTTTTCCGCCTGGAAACAGCTCGAGCTGTAAGAGTAACCTTCTTCACAGTCTGCAAAAAAATCACCGAGCGAGCAGTGTATTGCATCATAAAGCTTTATTGCCTCTTCATCGTTTAAATCTCCGTTGTCAAAACCGAAGTAATAATTGTTGGTGAGCACCTTTTCTTTTGTTACACTCGTATACGTATACATGGTATCGAGGTCTTTAAGTTCATCATAACTCGGAACAACAAGAGCCAATATAGGTGTAACTTCAACGTTTATATCGCCGAGCTCCACGTAGTTATCTATTTTTTTTACAATATTAAAATCGGTGTTGCCTACGGTAAGAGTTTCACCGCCGAAATCACAACGAACCGTATGAAGAAGCGCCTGACCCGAGCTTAATTTGTAATCGGTTTTCATCTGCTTGTTATACTCGGCAAGGCTTATGAAAATAATGTTTCTTTCATCGGAAAAACCTGTAAAATAATCGGTTTTTTCGGGGCTTACATTGACAGTATTGCCTTCCATAACACCAATAGCGGCGGAAAATCTGTAATCTGCCACGTTTGAAGGGGTAAAGTTATTTTCCTTAAAAACCTTTTGGTAGTGTTCTTTCAGTTTGTCGGTTTCCCGGTTGTTCATTTTTTCAACACCGTTAAGCCC
>JAGHTJ010000008.1 GCA_018065375.1 Candidatus Equinaster intestinalis
GGCATGCAGGATATAACCCAAGATGCAACAATTCAGCTTAAAGGTGATTTGGATGGAAATGGCAAGGCAAATAAAAGTGATATGGCATTCCTAATAAGTTATTTGAGCAAGACCTATACATTTACCGATTACGAAATTTCGGTAATGGATTTAAACGGCGATAATAGGGTAAAGAAAAGTGACTTGGAATTACTTAAAGATCATATAAAAAAGATTGAGCCATTATGGTAAAAAAAGCATCTGTATTATAGCATCGATTCTATTATTTTGCAATAAAATGCTTTGTTATTTTTTAAACAATCTCAATAAATTTTTGCCATTCGTATTGACTTTACATATTTTGGGTATATACTTTACTAAAGGTTATATTCTGTTTACAGAATAACGGAATAATTCTTTAAAGGGGTTTTATTTATGACACTTGACAGTTTTTGGCAAATGCTTACTACTACGATAGGCTCGGCGGCAGTTATTGCGGCTGTTACACTGGTCTTCTACTCCTCAAAAAAGCGGAGTGAGCTTCACAAAAACAATAAAAAACTTCATTCGATTATAGTTGCGATTTTATTCGGATTGCTTTCTATCTATGCTTCGGCTTCGGCAATAAAGGTTGACGGTGCACTTTGCAACTGTCGTAATTTAGCTCCGCTTTATGCGGGTCTCGTATGCGGTCCTGTAGGCGGTATCGGTGCCGCGCTTATCGGCGGACTTTTCCGTTATTTCGTTTACGGCGGAGATAGCGCCATTCCTTGTATGCTGGCTTGCGTTCTTGCGGGTGTTATCGGTTCGATAATGCATATTGCCGTTAAGAAAGAGTACCGTTATAATGTACTTACCGGTATTATCGGCTCTCTTTTAACAGAGGGCAGTCATATGCTTTTACTCTGCCTTTTCGGTCAGAGCGAAATTGCCGCTAAAATTGCATTGCCTATTATAATTGCAAATGTCGGCGGTGTGGCATTCTGCCTTTATATTTACAAGCGCTTTAATAAATCAGCGGAATAATGTGCTTAAATCAGTATAACGCTCCGTAGAGCCTGTGCTTGCGGAGCGTTTTTATGTGAGGAGATTATATGAGTTACTGCAAAGCAGATTGTGAAAACGGTTCTGACCCCGAAATTCTGCTTTATAAAAAGCGATAAATTATTGCCCGGCGGCAGAAAACAAAGCCTAACGAAAAATCAAATTCTATTTTATACGCAAAAAAATATTAAAAGCGCAGATGCCTGCGCTTTATTTTTTTCAAAAATTTTATGAAATTTTTGTTAAATCGGTCTTTTTCATTGACATAATGCCGCAAAAATTTTATAATAGGAATGTATGTATAAGGGTATTTATGCGAAGGAGTTTTTTATATGCGTAAAAAGTGTACGAAAAACTTAATATCTGTAGTTCTTTGCCTTGGTATAATACTGTCTGTTTTTGCGATAGGTAATATAACTGCTTCGGCCATTGCCTATCCGTGTAAGGGCACCGTCAGTAAGTCGGTTGCCGAGGTATGGTCGCTTCCCGGAACAGCGGGTCACGAGGCCGAAGGCAGCGGAACCAGCGAGAAGCTTGATACTCTGCATGAAAACGATTCCGTACGGATTATCGGTGACGGAGTAGATGGAGATAACGACCGCTGGTATAAGATAAACTACGGCGAAAACTATGCTAAAACCGGATATATTTACAGCGGCAGAGTAAAGATTATTGCCGAATATACAGAGGATAAGGAGTTTGAAAGCTGGCTTACAGCTCAAAAGTTCCCCGAAAGCTACAAACCGGGACTGCGAGAGCTTCATTCCCTCTATCCGAACTGGGTATTCAAGGCGGATATTACCAATATAGATTTCCAAACCGCAGTAAACAATGAGCACAGTGGAGACGGTAAGTTTGTAGAAGCAAGCGGTGATGATTCCAAAAAGTGTATGGAAGAGGGCTTCTACGATTGGAATGATAAAAAATACAAATTCACCGAGGGTACATCCTGGGTAAAGGCATCGAGAAACACCCTTGAATATTATATGGACCCTCGCAATTTCTTCGATACGAGAAGTATATTTATGTTCCTCTCGCAATCCTATACGCCGGGAACGGCGAAGGCAGAGGATGTTCAAAAGGTTACAAAAGGAACGTTTATGGACGGTCCGCTCGAGGATAACCCCAATAAAACCTATGCGCAGGTTATTTTAGAGGCGGCAAACCAATTTAAAATGAATCCCTTTGTAATCGTGGGTCTTATCCGGCAGGAGCAGGGAACAAAAGGCACGAGTTCACTTATTTCGGGTACACTCGAGGGATATAAAGGGCTTTACAATTACTTTAATGTAGGCGCCTATCCCGATTCCACACGTAATGCCGCGCAGAGAGGTCTTTGGTGGGCGGCGGGAGCCGGTAAAAACTACACCACCTATTCACGTCCCTGGAATACCCGTGAAAAGGCGATTAAGGGCGGCGTTGAGTTTTCGGTAAGCAATTATATATCGGTAGGTCAGGATACCTTTTATTATATGAACTTTAATGTGTATAAATCTACATATAATCTTTATACACATCAGTACGCCGGAAATGCCGAGGATAGCCTCGGTAAGGGCAAGGGTATGGCAAACGCTTATGCCGATATAAACGATGTTTCGGTTGAATTCAGAATTCCGGTATTCAACAATATGCCGGAAAAAACCTCTCTGGCACCTACGGGTACGAATAACGACTGTTATCTTAAAAACCTTTCGGTAACCGGGTATAAGAGCCAGACCTTCAGCCGGTATAAAAACAGCTATGAATATATCGTTCCGTATACGGCGAGCGAGGTTGAAATAGTGGCTGAAAAATCGGATAAGAGCGCTTCGGTAAGCGGTGCAGGCAATGTAAAGCTTAATGTGGGAGCAAATGAGTTTTCGGTTACGGTAACCTCGAGTTCGGGACTTAAAAATGTATATAAGGTTTCGGTTTTCCGCGAGCAGTCTCCCGATGCACCTACTACGGTTGATACAAAATACACTAAAGGCGATTATCTTACAGGAATAAACCCGGCGACTTCGGTAGCGGATTTCACAAAAAATCTCGGGGTTAAAAACGGAAGCGTAAAGATATTCGATAAGTCCGGCAAGCAAAAAACAAGCGGTAATATTGCAACGGCAGATAAGGCGCGTGTTTATGATTTAAACGGCACCGAAAAGTTTGTATTCAAGGTTGTAATATACGGCGATGTAAATGGAGACGGCAAGATTTCAAGCGTTGATATGCTGGCAATTCAAAAGCATATTTTCAAGCTGAATAAGCTGGCAGGCGAAACCCTGGCGGCGGCAGACGTTAATCATGACGGCAATGTAAAATCGGTTGATATGCTGGCAATTCAAAAGCATATTTTCAAATTAAGTACTATAAAGCAATAGAGGTAATGATATGGGTAGAAAGTTTAAAAAAGTAATTTCATTTTTAATTGCGGCGGCAATTATTGCCTCCCTTTGCGTAATTCCTGCTTCGGCTGATAACGCAAACATCAAATGTAGTACCACCGTTTATGTCGGCGAGACCTTTACGGTAACGGTAACCTGCAGCTCGGATTCTTCTTCGGGTCTCGGCTCGGTAGACGGTCTGCTTTCCTACAATTCGAACAACTTCCAATGCACATCAAATCCCGCAAACACCTCATATTCTGCGGCGGATAAGGGATATATAATAGCATATCAGAATTTGAGCGATGCAAGCAAAATCTCAAAGGACGCAACGTTCACCTTTAAGTTTAAGGCACTTAAGGCGGTTAAGGATTCCTTTGTAATAAACGCCGAAATTACTTCCTTTGATGAGGCAAGCGTTAATAAAAAGGAAAACATCATTACGGTTACGGCAATTGAAAAGAAAAACCTTTCGGGCAATGCAAACCTTGCGAAGTTGATTACGTCTTCGGGTGCGCTTACCCCGAAATTTGACCCGAAGATTACAAATTATACCGTAAAGGTTCCTTATTCGGTTACAACGGTGTATATGAACGCATCAACCGAAGAAGATGCGGCAACGATAGATGTTGAGGGCGGAAGCAAGGTTAAGGTAGGTAACAACGTAAGAAAAATAACCGTTACCGCACCAAACGGAACCAAAAAGATTTATACCCTTACGGTTTACCGTGCTAAAGACGGTGAAGATGTAAACTCGAAGCCCACCTCCTCGCAAACCGATTCGGCGGCAACCTCAAGCGGCGAGCCGAAAAATCCGTATCAAATTACGGTAGACAATGAAAAACGTCTTGTAGCGGGAGATTTTTCCTCCGTTGTTTTGCCGGACGGCTTTAAGCAAACCTATATCACCATAAACGATGCTGAGGTTCCGGCGGTTATCGACCCCGTAAATAATAAAACCCTCGTATATGCCACCGATGAAGAGGGAAATAACGGTGAATTTTACAGCTATGACCGTGAAAAGGGCACCTTTGCTCTTTACCGCTATTTCAAAACCAAGGCGGCTCGCTTTGTAATTCTCGATTGTGAAAATAAGAATGCACCCTACGGATATTACTATACAACCACTAAAATTGAGGGCTATTCCTGCGGATGCTTTAAGTATTCCGACCCCGATTTTGCAAACTACTCCATTTTGTATTGCGAAACTGCGGACGGTCTTAAGGATTATTACAGATACGATAAAACCGATGGCAGTATGCAGCGCAACAGAGAGTTTTCGGTATTGATGGCTGAAAGCGAAGGCAAAGAGCCAACCGCTTCAAAGAGCTTCTTCACTAAATTTGCCGAGCTAGATGTAAAAGGCAAAATCGTAGTTATTTCGGTTATTCTCATAATTATTTTACTCATTGTAATAGTAATAATTATGATTGTAAGAACTATCAAGGCAAAGCGTGCATTGATGGCTCCGCCTCCTGTTCCGGATAATGAAATGCCGGGATTTTTAGAGGGCGTAGATGATACAAGAGACCTCTATCTCGGAGATTATGACGATTATGATGACGGAGACGGCGGCAACACAAGCAGTGAAGATGAGCCCAATCCCATAAAATAAAGCCTTAAATTTTAAGCACCTGCAAAAGTAATTTTGCAGGTGCTTTTTTATACAAAAGTATCAGCTGAATGCAGTGTTTACGGTACCGAGACCGAAGCTCACCGTAAGCGCCTTATCAACAAGGTCCATCGAAGAAATATCAAGAGTTCCCATTTTTTCCTTTAGTCGGCGCTTGTCAAGTGTTCGCACCTGCTCAAGCAGAATTATGGAATCCTTTGAGAGCCCGCAGCCGTCAGCCGTTACCTTTATGTGGGTGGGCAGGCTGGTTTTGTCCTGCTGGCTTGTAATCGCCGCCGCAATCACGGTGGGGCTGTATCTGTTGCCTACATCGTTCTGGATTATCAGCACGGGGCGAACTCCGCCCTGTTCAGAGCCGACTACGGGGCTTAAATCTGCGTAGTAAATGTCTCCTCGTTTAACTGTCATTTTCTTTCACACTCCGAAAATCTTTCTGTCTGTATTTTGAGCAAAAAACCGATGTTTTAATCAGTTGTCTATATATTTTATGCTCGGCATACGGTTTTGGTTTAAAAGCACCTTTCTTTTCGGATGTTTTTGCAGTCAAGTGTAGAGCCGCAGTGGTAGCAAAGCTCGTTGCCGCCGCCACCGTTTTTTATAAAATCCCGCGCGTTTTCGAGTGTAGTTTGGGCAATATTGGTAAGGGCTTCGTTTGTTAAAAACGCCTGATGGGAGGTAATTATCACGTTTGGCATTGAAATCAAGCGGGCGATAACATCGTCCTCCACGATGTGCCCCGAAAAATCCTCAAAAAATATATCCGATTCTTCGTCGTAAACATCGAGGCAGGCTCCGCCGATTTTTCTTTCCTTGATACCCTCAAGCAGGGCTTCGGAGTCGATAAGCGCGCCGCGGGAGGTGTTTATCAGTATTACACCCTTTTTCATTTTGGAAACGCTTTCGCGATTTACCATATTATAGCTTTCGTTGTTAAGCGGGCAATGAAATGAAATAATGTCGCTTTGGCTGAAAATTTCATCAAGGGATTTGTATTCTATGCCGCTTTTTTCATCGGGAAACTTGTCGTATGCAATAACCTTCATACCGAAGCCTCTGCAAATATCCGCGAAAACCTTTCCTATTTTACCGGTGCCCACAATACCTACGGTTTTGCCGTGTAAATCGAAACCGGTAAGTCCTGCGAGTCTGAAATTAAAATCCTTTGTGCGGATATATGCCTTGTGAATACGGCGGACCGATGTCAGCAGCATGGCCATAGCGTGCTCGGCAACGGCGTAGGGCGAATACGCGGGAACCCTGAAAATGTGTATTTTTTCATAGGCATAACGCGTGTCAACATTATTAAATCCCGCGCAACGCAGTAAAATGAGCTTTATGCCCATTTCGCATAAAATGTCGATAACCGTGCTGTCGGCAATGTCGTTTACGAATATGCAAACCGCATCAAATCCGTGGGCGAGGGAGGCGGTATCGGCGTTCAGTTTGGTTTCAAAAAATTTGAACTCGAATTCGCCGTTTTGATTTTGTTTTTCGAAAGACTCTATATCATAGGGCTTTGAGTCAAAAAATGCTATTTTCATATTATCACCGATTTTATTATGCCCCCTAAAATTAAAAAAACGCCCGATTGGGCGTTTTTAATTTAATATTTCTTTGCTTAATCCAATTCAAAAACCTTTATGAGCAGGGGTTGAGCGCCGGTTTCGGGGTCCATTTCCATAACCATAACGTCCTTCATATATTCGTCCCAACGCTTTACAACCTCGCTGTTTGCCTGCGCATCTGCGGCGAATTTTATACCCTTTTCGCATTCGTAGTAACCGAAAAGCTCGTTGCCTACATTCCAAATGGTGTAATTTTTAATGCCTGCGTTTTTGAGAACCTCTACCATTTCGGGCCAGATATTATCGTGTCTTCTGCGGTATTCCTCGAGGCAACCCTCTTTAACGGTGGCTTTCCAAGCATATTTTTCCATAAAAACATCTCCTTTTATGCTTATAATAACACGTTTTTTTCAAAATTTCAATAAAACTGTTGACAAAATAATAAAAATAGTGTATCATTCAACTGTACTAATTGAACTAATACACTTGTGGAGGCGGAAGGTTTGATACAACTTGATTATAAAAGCGGTGAGCCGATTTACGACCAGATTGTAAACGGCATAATTAAACTTAAATTGCTCGGAGCGCTGAAAAAGGGCGATGCTCTGCCCTCTGTGAGAAGTCTGGCGCTCAAGCTTTCGGTAAATCCCAATACGGTGCAGAGAGCCTATCAGATACTTGAAGAAAAGGGAATAACATATTCGGCAAAGGGCAAGGGCTCTTTTATTGCAGAAGACCACGATACCGAAAATGCCATAAGAAATATGGCAAAAGAAGAATTTATTAAGGCTGTTCAAACGGCAAAACAAAAGGGTCTTACTCTAAATGATTTACAGGCGATATTAAAGGAGGAAGAAAAATGATAGAAGCCCAAAATCTCACCAAAAAATTTGATGACACCGCCGCGCTTGACGGTATAAATATAAAAATAGAAGAGGGCTCGGTTTTCGGGCTTGTAGGTTCAAACGGTTCGGGAAAGTCTACACTTCTGCGGCTGATTTCGGGGGTTTATACGCCCGATGATGGTCAGCTTCTTGTGGACGGCGAGCAGGTTTTCGATAATAACGAGCTTAAAAGCAAAATCTGTTATCTTTCGGATACGCCGTATTTTGTTCACCAGTCTAATCTTAATGAAATGATAAGATTTTATAAGCTGTTTTATCCCTCCTTTTCGGAAGAAAAATTCGAGGAATTAAACCGCCTTTTCCCGCTTGACCGCAAAAAAAGAATATCCACAATGTCAAAGGGTATGCAACGCCAAGCGGCGCTTATGCTCTGCCTTTCGACCAAACCTCGCTACCTGCTTTTAGACGAAGCATTTGACGGACTCGATGCCGTAATGCGCAAAACCCTCAAATCGCTTCTTGCCGAGCGCGTTTCCAACGGGCTCACTACCGTTATTGCCTCGCATAATCTGCGTGAGCTTGAAGAGCTTTGCGATAGTGTGGGACTTCTTCACTCCGGCAAAATCCTCTTTAACGACCAGATTGAAAATTTCAAGAGCAATGTCCATAAGGTTCAGGCGGTATTCGGTATGGTTCCCGAAACCACCGTTTTTGACGGACTTGATATATTAAAGCTCGAAAGAACCGGTTCAATAATCAGTATGGTAGTTCGCGGAGAAGAAAAGGAAATACTCGATTATATCGGCAAATTGTTTCCTACCTTTGTGGAGGTTATCGAGCCTACATTTGAAGAAGTATTTACGTATGAATTGGGGGTAAACGGCTATGATGCAAAAGAGATTATGGAATAAATCGGCATTTAATCTGTTTTTGTTTACGCCTCGCAAAAATCTCGGAATAAGTCTTATAAGCAGTGCGATAGTGCTTGTTTTTTCGCCCTTTCTTATATTGCAAACCATAAACAATTATCTTGCATACGAGTTCAATTATTATTATCCGTTTAAGGATATTTATGAGGCGGGAGCACCGCTTATGGCGTTTGCCGCCGCCGGAATTTTCGTATTGCTCCTTTTTATAAATTTCAGCTATCTTTATAATAAGAGCGCAAGTGATACATTCCATTCAATGCCGATAAAAAGGCGGGAGCTTTTGCTTTCAAGATTTTTCGGAGCTTATGTTTCTGCTCTGATACCCCTTACGGTGGGCTATATCGGTTTTGCCGCTGTGCTGGCAAAATCAGAGGTTGTGGGCTCTTTCAGAACTATTCTTACGGGATTTTTGTATACCGCTCTCGCTATGTTTTTC
>JAGHTJ010000154.1 GCA_018065375.1 Candidatus Equinaster intestinalis
ATTGTATATTATTACCTTTTTTAATCAACTTATAGCCTCCTTTTTTGTATCAATTTAGGCGTTTTTTCATGGTCTCAAGCAATTTCTTTTCACGGCGGGAAACCTGAACCTGCGTAAGATTCAGTTTTCGGGCAATTTGTGACTGTGTCATTCCGCAAAATATCTCATTATTATAAGATTTCTGTCCTGCTCGGCAAGTTTTTCGAGTGCCCCCGCAATCATAAGACGGTTATTCAGGTTTTCGCTTTCGTCCACGGCGGGCAGGTCAAGCTCCTTTTCGCCGTCCTCATCTTCAACAGTCAGGGAAAGCACGGCGCGTGAAGCCTCGATTGCCTGGGTCACCTCCTCGGGAGTTACCGAGAGTCTCTCGGCTATTTCGTTTACGGTAGGCTGCCGTCCCTTAATTCTTTCCTCGCTTTCCTTTACGGCAACGACCTTTAAGGAGAGCTCCTTTATTGAACGGGAAACCTTTATTGAACCGGTATCGCGAAAAAGCCTTTTAATTTCTCCGAGTATGACGGGGACCGCATAGGTTGAAAACTTAAAGCCCCTGCTTTCATCAAAATCCCTCGCCGCCTTTAAAAGTCCCATACTGCCCGCCTGAAATAGGTCATCGTACTCGATGTTTCTGCCGGCAAACCTTTTACAGAGCGAATGGACAAGTCCCAGATTTTCCCGAATAAATTCTTCTTCATTATATTTTATCATTCACACCGACTCGCCTACTGATTTTTTTGACCATGGTAACCGTTGTTCCGCTTCCTACTTTTGAGCGCACCGAAAGGCTATCGGTAAAGTTTTCCATAACGGCAAAGCCGAGCCCTGCCCTTTCGCCGCCGACCGTTGTATAAAGCGGCTCCATAGCCTTTTCAACATTTTCAATTCCGCAACCCTTATCGCGAATCTTAACAGCTATACTGTTATCGCTTCGGATTTGAGCGGATATGTAAACCGTGCCGATACTTTCGCTGTAGCCGTGAACTATCGCATTTGTAACCGCCTCGCTGACGGCGGTTTTTATATCGGTGATTTCATCTATTGTGGGGTCAAGCTGCAGGCAAAATGCCGCTATCGCGCTTCTTGCAAAAGCCTCGTTTGCGGATTTCGAGGGAAAATTCATATTAAATTTATTGATTACTTTCATTTTTCTACTCCTTTTTTTCAAGCCTCGCGAGTTTTTCTATACCCGCCATTTTCATCATTTTATAACCGAACTGCTCATACCCGTTAGCTGAAGCTCCGCACCCGTTTTGGCAAGCTCACGGTATCTGCCCATAACAAGTCCTACCCCCGAGCTATCCATAAAGGATACCTCGGAAAAATCAATTATCAGCAGCGTGGGCATATTAAACTGCAACGCGTTATCTATTTCAAGACGCATCTGCCGTGCGGTATGGTGGTCCACTTCTCCTACAAGCCGTGCGGTTACGAGCTGTCCTACCTTTTCAATTTTTACCGGCATTTTTTCACCTCCGAAAAAATAAACTCCTATAACATTATAGGAGCTTGTCTTTAAAAAAATTGTCGTAATGCGGCGGGAGAATAAAAAAAAATACGGAGAAATTTTCATTTCTCCGTATTTTTTATTTTGCTTTCTTTTTAAGGGGCAACAATGCGAGTTTTTGCAGGGGTATAATTATCAATGTATTTATAATGTAAGAAATCAGCAGTGTTAAAAGGAACGACACAACATAAACTATAATTGCCGAAAACGCTTTATTTATCGGCAGAGCATTTACTATCGGGTCGTAAACACGGTACAAAACGTCAATATGCACAAGATAGAATATGAAGCTCTGTTTTGCCGTAAATTCTATAATCTTGGTAAAAAACTGTGTTTTTACATTGATTCTCAACACAATGAAATACAGCGCAAGACTTTCGAAAAGTGTCCACGGGTGCGGATTATACATATTCCACGGAAAATCGCCCATATAAAAATATGCGATGAAAAGCTGGAAAATATAACCCAAAATTCCGAGCAGAATTACGATATTTTGCTTTTTTCTTGTATCGAAAACATCTTCGGCAATAAATCCGACAAGATAAAACAGATGCCAATAAACTATACCGAAGGTGCTCGAAGTAAATGACGGATTATCGTAAACAGCCGCAAGCACGGTAACGAAAATACGAATAACAAGCAAAATCGCAAAGAGTATTGTTTTTTCTTTTTTGCTTAAGGCAAGAAGCATTTTGGAATAAAACGGCGAAAGCGCAACAATGCCTATCAGTATATACATAAACCAATATACCGACTGTATTTCATTATTGAAAAATCGGTTTATAAAATCTTTTATAGACAGTTTATTGTAAAAATTCAAAAGATATGTTGCTACTGACAGCAGAACAAACGGCAGAACTATACTTACTGCTTTTTTAATGTAAAAGATTTTATAATCTTCGGGTTTTGTAAAATTCTTTTTCAGATTAAATTTGCCGCTGATAAGGAAAAATATCGGGTTACAAAGCATTAAAACAAATGCTATCGAATAATAGCAGAATTTAACCTTAAAAGAACCACTGCTTCTGACTTCATAGGAAGCCAGCGTATGTTGAGCCAGCACCATAGCCATTGCAAGGCAACGAATCAAATCGTACCTTATGTTACGTGCAGGCTTCGCCGTAATTTCCATAACTTCTCTCCTCAAATCAAAAGAAATTACATTTTCGCCTTTATTTCTTCAATACTGCCCTTAATCATTTCGATTTTTTCAAGCACCTTTGCATACTGCTGTTTCTGTGTTTCAACGAGTGCGGCAGGTGCTTTTGCCAAAAATCCTGCATTATTGAGCTTTTTCTCGAAAAATTCTTTATCGGTATTTGCCTTTGCGAGCTCCTTTTCGAGTCTTTCGATTTCAGCCGAGAAATCTACGAGCTCTGCAAGCGGCAGATAGATTTTTGCCGAATCGGTAACTACCTGAACGGCATCATCAAGCTTGAAGCTATCCCCTACCGTAACAGCCGATGCCGATGCCAAACGGCATATAAAGCTCTGACCGTTTTTGAAAATATCGGCAAATGAGGTTTCGATATAAACGTTTGCCTTCTTTGAGGGGGGGACGTTCATCTCGGCTCTTCTGTTACGAATGGCACGAATGGCGTCCATCAGCTTTTCGAAATCCGATTCTTCGGTTTCAAAATTGAATTTATCATTATATACAGGCCAATCGGATACCATAATTGATTTGCCCGCGCCGTGCGGCAGGCTCTGCCAGATTTCCTCTGTAATAAAGGGCATAAAGGGGTGCAAAAGCTTTAAAAGTCCGATAAGAACATAGGTCAGCACGCTTCTTGCGGTATTTGCGGCGGCTTCATCATCACCGTTCAGTCTTGCCTTACAGATTTCGATATACCAATCGCAATAAACGTCCCAAATAAAATCGTAAAGCTTTTGAACGGCGAGTCCGAGCTCAAATTTATCGAGGTTATCGGTAACATCCTTTACGAGTTTATTATATTTGGAAAGTACCCACTTATCTTCAAGCGCCAGCTCTGCGGGAAGCGGAAGCTCCTCGTCTGTTTTAAGATTCATCATAACAAATCTTGCGGCATTCCAAAGCTTATTTGCAAAGTTACGCGAGGATTCAACCTTTTCGGGCGAATAACGCATATCGTTTCCGGGGCTATTACCGGTAGCAAGAGTGAAGCGCAAAGCATCGGCGCCATATTTTTCGATTTCTACGAGCGGGTCGATACCGTTTCCGAGGGATTTGGACATCTTTCTGCCCTGAGCGTCTCTTACAATTCCGTGGAACAAAACGGTATTAAAGGGAGCCTTGCCGGTATACTTAAGTCCCGAGAAAATCATACGGGCAACCCAGAAGAAGATTATATCGTAGCCGGTAACGAGTGTGCTCGTGGGATAGAAATATTTGAGTTCTTCTGTATTATCCGGCCAACCGAGTGTTGAGAACGGCCAGAGAGCTGACGAAAACCAGGTATCGAGTGTATCTTCGTCCTGACGGAGCTTTGTACTGCCGCATTTTTGGCACTTACAAACAGTATCTCTCGATACATTGATTTCGCCGCAATCATCACAGTACCAGGCGGGAATTCTGTGTCCCCACCAAAGCTGACGCGAGATACACCAATCCTTGATGTTTTCCATCCAGTTATAATATGTTTTTTCAAATCTCGAGGGGATAAGCTTTATATCGCCGTTTTTAACCGCCTCAACTGCCGGCTCCGCCAAGGGTGCCATTTTTACGAACCACTGCTTTGAAACGCGGGGCTCTACTATACTGTTACAGCGGTAGCAGGCGCCTACATTATGAGCCATAGGCTCTACCTTTACGAGATAGCCCTGCTCTTCAAGGTCGGCAACTATTAGCTTGCGGGCTTCGTAGCGGTCAAGTCCCGAATACTTACCGTAGCCCTCAACTATATGAGCATCTTCGGTTAAAACATTTATAACCGGGAGATTATGGCGAAGACCAACCTCAAAGTCGTTGGGGTCGTGAGCGGGAGTAATTTTAACAACACCGGTACCAAAATCCATTTCAACATAATCATCGGCAACAATCGGTATTTCTTTATTGAGAAGCGGCAAAATTACATTTTTGCCTACTAAATCCTTATATCTTTCGTCCTCGGGGTGAACCGCAACGGCGGTATCGCCGAGCATGGTTTCGGGACGTGTTGTAGCAAGCTCGATAAATTTATCGGTTCCGGCTATCGGATAGCGCAGATGCCAGAACGAGCCCTGATGCTCTTCATAGGTAACCTCTGCATCTGAAATCGAGGTTTTACATTTCGGGCACCAGTTTATTATTCTTTCGCCTCTGTAAATGAGCTTTTGCTCATAAAGGGTTACGAAAACCTCTTTTACTGCCTTACTGCAACCCTCATCAAGTGTAAATCTTTCTCTTTCCCAATCGCAGGACGAGCCGAGTTTTTTAAGCTGGGATACAATTCTTCCGCCGTACTGTTTTTTCCAGTCCCATGCACGCTCAAGGAATTTTTCTCTGCCTAAATCGGCTTTCGAAATTCCCTCCTTACGCATAGCCTCAACTATTTTGGCTTCGGTAGCGATAGAAGCATGGTCGGTACCCGGCATCCAGAGTGTTTCATAGCCCTGCATACGGCGATAGCGGATAAGTATATCCTGAAGTGTTTCATCAAGAGCATGGCCCATGTGAAGCTGTCCCGTAATGTTCGGTGGCGGGATAACTATTGTATATGGTTTTTTATCGGGATTAGGCTCGGCATGGAAAAAGTTACCGTCCAACCAGAATTTATAGGTACGGTCTTCAACCTCGCTCGGGTCATAAGTTTTTGCAAGTTCCTTATTCACGGTTTTTTGCCTCCTATTTTCATTAAATCTAATATTATAGCAAACTTTTTGGTTTGTCAAATAATTCCTATAATAATTTTCAAATTTATGCAGATATTAAAACTGTCGGCTGAAGGTTAATATAAAAATTGCGTTTGTTTTAATATATGCAGCCGATGGGCCGCTCTTTTTGAGCGGCTCTGTTTTTATTTATATTGTAAGCTGTTCTGCCTTGGGTGCGGCGGGAAGACTTCCTGCGGCAGGAAGGTTTTTAGTGCGATAGCGGTGAGCATTTTCGAGCATTCCCTCGGTAAATATCTCCATAGAATAGAGCCGCTGACCCTTTTTCTGTGTCATAACCGCAACACCGCTGTTATCCCTTGTTGATTTAGTCTGCAAAGCCGCCGTATTCACAAGCAGTTTTCTGCCGCCGGTGGATTCAAGCAGTATATCTGTTTCGTTTTCGATAAACAAAACGGTATGCAGGGTAAACTTATCGCAGTATGCTCCCACAAGCTTTTTACGGTTTGTTTTTGTGGCATAGGAATTAAGCGAAACCTTGGCAATTCTGCCGTTATCAAAGGCGAAAAGCACGCTTCCCTTATAATCCCTTGTGGCTATCATATAAATCGCATTTTCGTTTTCATCAAAGTCCAGCTTGCCGGCAATATACTCACCGAGCACGCTGGCTTTACCGTCCGCAAAATCCGAGACTCGTGCCTTATAAGCCTGCTGTTTATTGGTAAAGAAGATAAGCTCGTGAGCATTTGTAGCCTCGATAATCTGGGACATTTCGTCTCCCTCTTTAAGCTTCTGCTCGCCGCTCATACGAAGCGACTGCGGAGTTATCTTCTTGAAATAACCGTCTCTTGTAAAGAAAAGGGTTACGGGTGATTCATCGAGAACCTCCTCTTCCTTTTCGTCCTCCTCATCGGTTGCCGTAATTATTGCCGTTTTACGCGGCTGACCGTGTTTTTTGATGATTTCTTCAAGCTCGTTTATTATAATTCTTGCAACCTTTGAGCGGGAAGCCAAAATGCTCTCCATCTCGTCAATATCCTTTTGGAGCTTTTCAATATCGGCAATACGGTTTAAAATATATTCCTTATTCAAATGGCGGAGCTTTATTTCGGCAACGTATTCAGCCTGAATTTCATCAATACCGAAGCCTATCATAAGGTTTGGAACAACCTCTTTTTCTTCATCGGTATCCCTTACGATTTTTATTGCCTTATCTATATCGAGGAGTATTTTCTGAAGACCCTGAAGCAGGTGCATTTTTTCCTTTGCCTTCGAAAGGCTGAAATAAACCCTGCGGCGAACGCACTCTTTACGGAATGCCGACCACTCGCTGATTATTTCCTTTACACCCATTACACGGGGTGAGCCCGCTATAAGGATATTGAAATTGCAGGGGAAGCTATCTTCAAGCGGAGTTGATTTGAAAAGCTTTTTCATAAGCTTTTCGGCATCAGTTCCGCGTTTTAAATCTATTGTAAGCTTAAGGCCTTCAATACCCGTTTCATCACGAATATCGTTTATTTCGGTTACCTTTTTAAGCTTTACAAGCTCGGTAACCTTTTCGATTATGGCTTCAACGGTAGTTGTAGGCGGAATTTCGGTAATATCAATACAGTTTGCCGATTTATCGTAATTATAAACCGCCCTCACCTTAAAGCTGCCCTTGCCGGTTTCATAAATTTTTTCGATTTCCGCACGGTTATAAAGAAGCTGACCGCCTATCGGGAAATCGGGAGCAATAAGGGTATCGGCAACATTGATATTTTCGTCCTTAATAAACTCTATCGTGGTACGGCAGACCTCGGCTAAATTAAAAGGACAAATCGAGCTTGCCATACCTACCGCTATACCGGTATTGGCGTTTACGAGAATACTCGGAAATGTTACCGGGAAAAGGGTGGGCTCTTTCATGGTTGCATCGTAGTTATCCACGAAATCCACGGTATCCTTATCAATATCGCTGAAAAGCTCGCCCGAAATGGCCGCAAGCTTTGCTTCGGTGTAACGTGAAGCCGCATATTTCATATCTCGCGAATATGCCTTACCGAATGAACCCTTTGATTCAACGTAGGGGTGCAAAAGTGCCTGATAGCCTTCTGATAAGCGCACCATGGTTTCGTAAATGGCGGCGTCACCGTGAGGATTGAGCTTCATTGTAGCTCCCACGATATTTGCCGATTTTACGGTTTTGCCGTGGAGAAGTCCCATAAGATACATAGTATATAAAAGCTTACGGTGGGAGGGTTTAAAACCGTCAATCTCCGGTATTGCACGGGAGATTATAACGCTCATGGCATAGGGCATATAGTTGGTTTCAAGGGTAGTTACTATCGGCTGCTCAACCGTGAGTCCCGCGCCCGCTATATAGGTTTTATCATTCTTCGGAGCAGATTTTTGCTGCTCATCTTTTTTCTTTCTTGGTGCCATTATTTTCTCCTTAACTCAAATCAGCATCGTCAATATACATATAACCGTATTCGGCAATAAAATCTTTTCTGCCCTGCAAATTATCCCCCAGCAAAATATCGAACATATCAGCCGTTTTTTGAGCATCGCTCGGCATAACCTTTATAAGGCGGCGCGTTGCGGGGTTCATTGTGGTTAAATTCATCATATCCGGCTGGTTTTCACCAAGACCTTTAGAACGCTGAATTTCATATTTTTTATCCCCGATTTTTGCGAGAATATCATTTTTCTCGGCCTCATCGTAGGCAAAATATGTCATATCCTTTGTGTTGATTTCATAAAGCGGAGTTTCCGCAATATAAACCTTACCGGCGGTTATAAGTGTTGGGGTGACGCGGTAAATCATAGTTAAAATAAGGGTGCGAATCTGGAAGCCGTCCACATCGGCATCGGTACAAATAATAATCTTATTCCAGCGCAGATTATCAATATTGAATGTGGACAAATCCTTATTCGTTTTACTCTTAACCTCAACGCCGCAACCGAGAACCTTAAGCAAATCGGTGATGATTTCGCTTTTGAAAACCTTATCGTATTCCGCCTTTAAGCAGTTGAGTATTTTACCTCTTACCGGCATAATCGCCTGAAAATCGGGATTTCTTGCCAGCTTACAGGAACCGAGCGCAGAATCACCCTCAACTATGAAGAGCTCTCTTTCGTCCACATTTTTGGTGCGGCAATCTACAAATTTCTGAACCCTATCCATCATACTGCCGGAGGTTTGCATGGTTTTCTTAATGTTAAGACGTTCCTTTTCGCTTCGCTCGCGGCTTCGTTTATTTATAAGTATCTGCTCGGCAATCTTATCGGCCTCTGCTTTGTTTTCAATAAAATAGATTTCGAGCTGATGACGTATAAAATCGTTCATCGCATCGTAAATAAACTTATTGGTAACCGATTTTTTGGTCTGGTTTTCATACGATGCTATTGATGAAAAGCAGTTTGTAACTATTGCAAGGCTCTCTTGAATATCGGGGAATGTTATCTTACTTTCATTCGCCTTATATTTATTAGCCTGCTTAATGTAGTTATCAATTTGAGAAGTAAATGCACTTCTTACCGCCTTATCGGGTGCGCCGCCGTTTTCGAGGAAGCTCGAATTGTGGTAATACTCAATAAGCCGGTGATTATTTGAAAAGCAAAATGCAAGATTTATTTTTACGGTATATTCGGGGCGGTCCTCACGGTCTCTGCCCTTACGGTCACCCGACCAGGACTGTATACCGGTGAGCTTTTCCTCCCCAACAATACCTTCAAGGTATTCTTCAATACCGTTTTTATACTGATACTCTGTTTGTATGAATTTTGAGCCCTGCTGTTCGCGGAAAACAAAAAGCAGACCCTTATTTACGATTGCCTGACGGCGCAAGGTATCAATAAGGTCATCGGAGGGTATGCTTACCTCGGTGAATACCTTTATATCGGGCTTCCAACGAATTTTGGTGCCGGTATCTCGGCCGGAATATTCCTGCTTTTCGAGTCCGCCGACATTTACACCCTTTTCAAAATGAAGATTATATTTAAAGCCGTCTCTTTTAATTTCGGCGTCCATATATTCGCTGGCAAACTGTGTAGCGCAAAGCCCCAATCCGTTAAGACCTATGGAATACTCATAGTTTGAGCCGCTTGCATTATTATATTTACTGCCGGCATACAAAGTACAGAAAAGGAGCTCCCAGTTATAGCATTGCTCTTTATTATTGAAATCCACCGGAGCGCCTCTGCCGAAATCCTGAACCTCTACCGAGCCATCGGCATACTTGGTTACGATAATCTTATTACCGTAGCCCTCTCTTGCTTCGTCAATGGAGTTTGAAATTATCTCAAATACCGAATGCTTACAGCCCTCTATATCGTCCGAGCCGAAAATAACCGAAGGTCTTTTTCGTACCTGGTCGGGACCCTTTAACTGTTCGATACTGTCGTTTGTATATTCCGCTTTTTTAGTTGCCATACATTTTCTCCCATTTTTACATATATATAGTTATTATACACCACATATTGTAGATAAGTCAAGAAAAGCGCGCAAAAAAATCCCGAAGATTAACTCTTCGGGAATAATTTATTTTGCTACATATTTAGTGGGATTTACATATCCGCCGTTTACCATAACCTCAAAATGCAGGTGGTATCCGGTGGACTGTCCCGTAGTGCCTACAGAACCGATTGTTTGCCCCTGCTTTACCTCTTCGCCGACCTTTACATACAGCTCGGTGCAATGAGCATAAAGGGTTTGAACACCGTCTCCGTGGTTTATAATAATGCAGTTACCGTAATCGCTTCTATAACACGAGCGGGTTACCGTTCCGCCCTTTACGGCGTATATCGGTGTACCCTTGGCGGCTACATAGTCAACCCCCTTATGGATATGAGTACCCGAATCACGTTCACCGAAATAGGTGGAAATAAATGTTCTTGTATTTTTAGGCAGCGGGAAAATCATACCCTTGGCGCCATCGCCGTTTTCCGAGGAAGTGCCGGTGCCTACCGTAATTACGCGGTCAACCGGTTTTCTTACAACCTCTTGAGCCAGCTTTTCACGGCTTACCTCTACACCGTCAATCATCTCTACCCGCTCAACCTCATGGTTGAGACCCTTTTCGCCGTTTACCGTTACCACACAGTAGCCGATAAGCTTACTTGCGGTTTTTTGGGTTACCGTGCCGAAATCGGTTTCAACATCGGTAGTATACTTAACGGTAGTTTTAACCGACATATCCGAAAGGGTTTTTACTGCATTATCGCGGTTTGTATAATCGCTCTTTTTGCAGTAAATATCCTTAAGCTCTACCTTTTGTATAAACTCGCTTTTGTTTTCATAATCCGCAACGTTATATGCCGCAAGGCGTTCATCAACGAGGGACTGAAGCTCCTCACCGTTTTCTAAAATGATTGTATTCTTACCGTCTACACAAAGTGCCTTGCCGGGAGTAAGCTCTTTAGTATTGCCGAGGATTGCCTCCTGCACGGTTTCAAGACTGTCAATCCTATCCGGGAGGGTAAGGGTAAGTGAAAAATCGGGCTGATAGATAAGCTTTTCCTTATCGGACGCCTCTATCACCTGAAGAACATTTTTCCTTGCAGTATCAAAAACAGACTTACTGCTCAAAACGGCAATATCGTTACCGCCGTAGTTTAATCTATAGGCAAAGCGGGCGCCCGAAAACACAAGGCTTAAGGCTATGGCTATCATACACAGCGCCGCTATACATATTAACTTTACAAAGCGAGAGGTATTATACAGTTTTTTAACTGTGTTTAACACCTTTTCCTTCATAAATCTACCTCCGAAAAAGTTTAACTTTTTTCCTTGTTTTATATTATAACAAAAAGGTTACAAAATTGCAACCATTTTTGTAACCTTTTTGTAACTTTTTGAAATTAAAATGCCGTAAACCCGCATAAATAAAGGGTTTACGGCATTTGTTAAAATTTAATGAATTTGTAACCTTTTCGGTTAAAACATTGAAATCTGGTTGGTATCGGGCAAGGAAGAAAGCACTCCGAGCTCGCTTAAGGTATCAATGAGCGTTTTGGAAACGCCTGCGGTAGTTTGCAGCTCCTCCTTGGAAATAAAGTCTCCCGACTGCGCCGCCTCATAAAGCGAATACGCCGCCTTATCTCCAACGCCCGACAGCGCTCCGAAGGGCAGACGCATCTTGCCGTTCTCCGGCAAATACTTTACGGCGTGAGATTTTTTAAGGTCGATGGGCAGTACCTCAATGCCCCTTTCCATCATTTCGTTGAAAATGAGCATATTATCGTAAACATCGAGTTCCTTTTTAGATGCTTCCTTGCCCTTTTCCTTTATCATTTTAAGATAATTCTTTACGGCAGGCAAGCCCTTTAAAATTGTAGGAACATCAACGTCCTCGGGTCTTGCGGTAAAGTAGGCGCAGTAAAATTCCAAAGGACGGTGCACCTTATACCATGCAACACGAAGCGCCGAAATAACATAAGCCGCCGCGTGCGCCTTGGGGAACATATACTTTATCTTATAACAGCTTCCGATATACCATTCGGGAACGTTTACGGCACGCATATCCTCCTCCATCTGTTTCCAGTCTTCGGGGGATACCTTACCCTTGGCAACGAGACCCTTTCTTACCGTTTCGGTTATCTTAAAGGCTCTGCCCTCCTCCATACCCTGGTGTATCAAGTAAACCATTATATTATCTCTTGTACCTATAACCTCGGAAATGGTGCAGGTTCCGTTATCAATCAAATCCTTGGCGTTTCCGAGCCAAACATCGGTACCGTGAGAAAGTCCCGAAATCTGCAACAAATCGGCAAAATTTTGAGGCTGACAGTCGATAAGCATTTCTCTTACAAACTTTGTGCCGAATTCGGGCAGGCAGTATGTACCTGTTTTCGAATCAATCTGCTCGGGGGTAACTCCAAGCGCCTTGGTGGAAATGAAAAGGCTGTAAACATCGGGGTCGCTCATCGAAATATCGCTTACGGGAATACCGGTGTATTCTTCGAGATATTTATATGTGGTGGGGATAACGTGACCGAGCTCATCAAGCTTTAAAATGGTATCGTGTATCGCGCTGAAAGCGAAATGGGTTGATACTATATCCGATTCGTTTTTATCGGCAGGGTGCTGAACGGGGCAGAAATCGTAAATTTCTTTATCACGGGGCACTACTACCATACCTGCCGGGTGCTGACCGGTGGTCTGTTTTATTTTCGCCGCCTCAACCTTTTTTGCAAGACGGTCAAGCTCGGCATTCGAAAGCACAATTCCCTTTTTCTCGGCATAAGCCTTTGCAAAGCCGTAGGCGGTTTTTTCGGCTACGGTGGAAATTGTTCCCGCTTTGAAAACGTTTTCGCTTCCGAAAAGGGTTTCGGTATATTTCTGAACCTCGTTTTGGAATTCATCGGCGAAGTTAAGGTCTATATCCGGCACCTTATCGCCCTTAAATCCGAGGAAGGTTTCAAAGGGAATATCGTGGCCGTCTCTTTTATAGGGCGTTCCGCATTTTTCACAGTTTTTCTCAGGCAAATCAAATCCCGAGCCAACTTCGCCTTTAGTAAAGAATATGCTATGCTTGCATTTTGGGCAGTAATAATGAGGCGCCAAAGGATTTACCTCGGAAATACCTGCCATTGTAGCAACAAACGATGAACCTACACTGCCTCGTGAGCCTACCAGGTAGCCGTGTTCTTCGCTATACGCAACGAGCTTTTGCGCCGTTATATACATTATGGAATAGCCGTTGTTTATTATACCGTTCAGCTCTTTTTCGAGGCGCTTTGTAACAAGCTCGGGTATAACGCCCTCATAGCCGTAGGTGTTCATCGCTCTATCCCAGCAAATCTGACGAAGCATATCGTCCGAGCCCTCGATTACAGGGGGATAGTTGCCTTTCGGCACGGGGATTACATCATCGGAAATCATTGCCGCTATTTTCTGCGGATTATCTATAACAAACTCTTTTGCACGCTCACCGAAATAATCGAAATCGGCAAGCATTTCATCGGTGGTTTTAAGATACAAGGGGGCCTGCAAATCGAAATCATCGTAGCCCTGCCCCGCCATAAGTATTTTACGGATAATGCAATCGTCTTTCGTAAGGAAATGAACATCGCCTGTGGCAACTACGGGGAGACCCAATTCATCGGCTATTTCTACAATCTTACGGTTGAAATCCTTGATAACCTCAACACTTGTAACCTTTGCAAATGGGTTTTCCTTTACCTGCCCGGTTTTTTTATCGGTAACAACCTTTTGGGCATCACGGAGCATAAACTCGTTATTTCCGAGTGGCTGTATTTCGAGATAATCGTAAAAGGAGGCAATTCTTATAAGCTCCTCGTGGGGCTTTCCGGCAATAACGGCACGGTAAAGCTCACCCTGCTCGCAGGCAGAGCCTATTATGAGTCCCTCTCTGTGCGCTTCGATTACACTGCGAAGCGACAGCGGTTTTTTATGGAAATGATTAAGGTGTGCATCGGATACTATTTTATAAAGATTTTTAAGACCCGTAAGATTTTTTACGAGCATAATCTGGTGGTATCGGGGAAGCTTTGTATGGTCGGTTTCGCCTAAAGTATCGTCCGCAAAATAATCCTCAATTCCGTATATTACCTTAAACTCGCCGCCCGCTTTTCTTATATCATTTACTGCCGCCGCCGCATCGGGATACGCCTGAACTACGCCGTGGTCGGTAATTGCTATGGCCTTGTGTCCCCACTTATAAGCCCTTTTAATGATAGCTCCCGCGCTCGAAACGGCGTCTTTAACCGACATATTCGTATGGCAATGCAGTTCTATTCTCTTCTCGCCCTCATGCTCGTCCTTTTCCTCATAAGGTACTAAAGACGCCAGCGAATTTACCGTAACAATAAAATCCTTCGACCAGTTATCATAGGCATAATCGCCGTTTACTACTACAAAAGCACCGTCCTTAAGAGAATCGAGTGAGGATTTTTTCTCTGCATCAACAAATATGGTTGCATTGAGTGAATTTGTATAGTCGCTGAAGCTGAATTTAACTATTGTCATAGGTTTGCCGCTTCGTTTGGCTATTATATCCTTGGTTTCGCAACCGAAAACCTCGCCCCATGCGGCAATAGGCTTTTTCTCATTCGGATTATCGGGCGGAACTATATCAATTATCGGGGTGACCTTGGTGTTTATTCTTCTGCCGTAAAAAAGCTTTGCGCTTTCAAGATAAACCGGAAGACCGTCCTTCGGTTTACCGGAGAAGACCTTTTTTTCGGGCTCCTCTTTAACGCGGGCTTTCGGAATTTCGGGGGTTGGAAGCTCAATG
>JAGHTJ010000064.1 GCA_018065375.1 Candidatus Equinaster intestinalis
AAGGGATTCGAACCCTTGTGGGTTGCCCCAAACGGTTTTCAAGACCGCCTCGTTATGACCACTTCGATACCTCTCCGTGTGACTTTGTTATTCTACCACAACTATCGGCGTTTGTCAATGATTTTCACCGACTTTTGTCTCGATAAAATCTAAAGCCTCGGCGAGTGAGCGGAAGTTTTCGGTCACTTTGCTTTCGTCCTTAACATTTAACCCTACGGAATACTTTGAAAATTCAAACATCGGGTAATCGTTAATCCCGTCACCAACCGTTATAACTTCGTTTGGTGTTATGCCGAGCTTGCCGCACAAAAAGGCAACAGCGTCCTTTTTGCTTGCGTTTTTCGGCAGAATATCATAACAGTTATAGTGCTTGTAAACGGTGAGATTATCGTAAAAACGGGAATGCCTGTCAAGATAAGCGTCAATTATTTCAAACTGATTTTCGCTCGTAATAAACGGCGTCAGCGCCACGGTATTGGGCTGATACCATACATTTTCGCAGGTCTTATCAATAAACGCCTTTATCTTTTTAATATCCGATTTCGCTTTTTCGCTTACGGGCATTTCGTAATAAAACTCGGGCGGCAAAAAAGTGCCGTGCTGAATAGTCAGCCCGTTTTCGCCGATTAAATAAGCATTCGTTAAACCGAATTGGCGGGCAAAGCCGCAAAGATAATATGTGGTTTTGCCCGAGCATATAGCGATATTAACACCTTGCTTTTCGAGCTCGGTTATGCGCTTTGCCTCGGATGCCGGTGTAGGGGAGTGGCTTGGCGCCAAGGTTGCATCCAAATCAAAAACTATCAGCTTAATCATTTTTTTCTTTTTCGCTGTCGCTTATATATCTTGCGGCTTGGGTGGAGAAGAGATTATAATATGTGCCCTTTGCCTTCATAAGCTCGGCGTGGGGTCCAAGTTCTTTTACAGCGCCGTTTTCAAGCACAACAACCGTATCGGCAATGGTGGCACTCGATAACCTGTGCGAAACAAATATACTTGTCTTGCCCTCGCGCAGCTCATCAAACTGATTGTAAATTTCCTGCTCGGCTATGGCATCAAGCGATGCGGTTGGCTCATCGAGAATGAGAATATCACTGTCGGCATAAAACGCGCGCGCTACCGAAAGCTTTTGCCACTGACCTATGGAAAGCTCCTTACCGTCGGTTTCAAAATAGCGGGTAAGCGGTGTATCGTAGCCGAGCTTGAGCTTTTCTATAAATCCGTCGGCACTTGAGCGAACGGCGGAATCTTTTACCTTTTCCATATCCTTGGGCGCACTTGCTCTGCCGAAGGCAATATTATCGCTTACCGTTTCGGCATACTTTCCGAAGTCCTGGAAAATTATTCCGTAAAGTGAATAGAGCTCTGTTAAATCGTATTCCCTTATGTCCTTGCCGTCAAATAAAATCTGACCGCTTGTTGGGTCGTAAAGGCGGGTGATAAGCTTAATCAGCGTGGTTTTACCTGCACCGTTAAGTCCTACAAGCGCGTATGTATTGCCTGCCTTAAAGGTGAGGTTTATGTTGTGAATAACATCGTGGTCGGCTCCGGGATAGCGGAATGTAACATCCTTAAGCTCTATTGTATGACCGCAGTGTTTTTCGGGGATAAGCGGATGGTCGGTAATGGGTTTAACCGTCTGTTTTTCGTTCATAAAGAGTATCATATTATCGATAAACAGCGAGCCCTCGTATATAGTTGCGGTGGTGGCGATTATCGAAACAAGTCCGCTTGAAATCGCATTTAATGCACCCGTATAAACCGAGTAGTCCCCAATCATTTTAACACCGGTGGCTATCATGTAGAAAAGCACACCGTTCATAACCGAGGTCAGCATAGTGAGTATGATATTCCAGGTGCCTTCCTGCCAGGTGAGCTTTTTTAAGCCCTTAAAGTAGCCCGAAAAAACCTTGTTGTACTTTCCGATTAAAAGGTCGGAGAGGTCAAAAAGGCGAATTTCCTTTATCATATCCTTATCAACCATAAGGGTGGTGTAGTAGTTCATCTGCCTGCGGTCTTTCGAGCGGCGGAACATATAAAAGAACGATTTTTTGCGGAAGTAAAACGAAACCGCCGTGCTTATAATGTTAAGACCGAGGAAAACTATAAAGAACAAAATGCTGATTTTCGGCAGCACTCCGAGCAAAGCTATGAGAACCGAGAAATAGCTTATCATTGAAATGATTTTTGAAATCAGTTCAAAGGAGGAGCGCAGAATATTAACGGGGCGCATGCCTGCCTCTCTTGTGGCATTTTCGAGTCTCTCATAGAAATCGGGCATATCAAAGGAAGCCAGATCAACCGTTTTGGCTTTTTTCATTATTTTAACCCGTATGTGATAGGACATCTGCTCGCCTGCGAGCTGAATGAGAATGTTATTTACATTTTGCGCGAGCGCGTTTAAGAATAAATAACCGAACTGTAAGATAAGCGGCAGCGCCAGGTTAACGGGCTGTGAAAAGCTGAGCACTACCTTTTCGAGCAAATTAGCCGTAATAAATGTACCCACAAGCGGCATAACACCGTTGTAGATAGTCATAAACCCGAGGAAAATCATTAAAAACGGCTGAATTTCCCAAACGAGCTTGAATATGTAAAGTAAGCGCGAAGCCGTACCGCCTACCGTTTCTTTAAGAAAGCGCGGTACATCCTTTAAGTTTTTCGGAGGTTTTGCCTTAAATCGGTCGTTAATATCTCCGGGCGGAGGTCCCATTGGTCGCATATTATTTCTCCTTTACCTTTATTTGTAAAGCTCTGTCGATAAGTATCTGTCACCCGTATCGGGGAGGAGTATAACTATCTTTTTGCCTGCATTCTCAGGTCTGCGGCTTATTTTTACCGCGGCGGCTATTGCGCCACCCGAGGAAATGCCTGCCAAAAAGCCCTCGTTTATTCCGATTTCTCCGCCGAAAGCGTACGCCTCTTCGGTTGAAACGGTTACGATTTCATCCAAAATGGCGGTATCGAGTATTTCGGGTATAAAGTTTGCGCCTATGCCCTGAATACCGTGAGATGCGGCTTTGCCGCCGGAAAGCAGGGGAGATTCGGCGGGCTCAACACCGATTATCTTTATATTTTTATTTTTTTCTTTCAGATACTTTCCGGTACCCGTTATGGTTCCGCCCGTACCAACGGTGGCGATAAAAATATCAACCTCACCGTTTGTATCGTTCCAGATTTCGGGACCTGTGGTTTCATAATGCGCCGCCGGGTTTGAGGGGTTAACAAACTGCCCCGCAATAAGCGAATCGGGTATGGTGCTGTTTATTTCTTCGGCTTTTTTAATGGCGCCTGCCATACCGTCAGCTCCCGGGGTTAAAACAACCTCGGCGCCGTAGGCCTTCATTATCTTTATGCGCTCTGCCGACATACTGTCTGGCATAACGATTATTACCTTGTATCCCTTTGCCGCTGCAACACTTGCAAGGCCTATGCCGGTGTTTCCGCTTGTGGGCTCGATTATAACGGTATTTTCGGTAAGTTTTCCGCACTTTTCGGCATCCTCAATCATCTTTTTGGCGATGCGGTCCTTAGCCGAGCCTGCGGGGTTAAGATACTCGAGCTTGGCAATCAGCTCGGTATTAAGGCCGTATTTTTTCTCGGTATTTTTAAGGCGGAGCAGGGGCGTGGAGCCTATAAGTTCATCTATACTGTTATAAATCATAATGATACCTCAACTGAATAATATTATTCTATTATGATATTACACCTATTGCCACTTTGTGTCAATAAAGTATTTGACAAATGTCTACATATGCGTTAAAATATCTATGGTGATTTTATGGCTAAAAATACAAAAGCGGTAATAAAAGCTGCTTTTCTTGAGCTCCTTAAGCAACACCCCATGGCATCGATAACAGTTCAGGATATTGTAAATGTTTGCGGGTTAAACCGAAACACATTTTATTATCATTTCGATGATGTGCCTGCGCTTTTAAGCGAGATTATTCTCGATTATGTTGATGAAATGAAAGAAAAGTATTATTCACCCGATTGCGGTGATAAATTTATAGATGCAATCCTGCATTGGTCACTTGAATATAAAGCCGAGCTGCTCCATATATTCAGATCTGTTCCGCGCGAGTCTTTCGAGAAATCTCTCCATAGGCTTTGCATATATATGTACAATATTCAAGCCGAGCATTTTATTAACGGCCGCAATATCAGCCATGAGGATAAAGAGATTATCAAGCATTATTTTGTTTGCGAATCTTTTGCCGAATCACTTTTCTGGCTTGAGGAAGGCTTATCTGAGGATAAAATTCCCGAGCTTCATCGCCAGCTTCAGATTTTCCAAGGCGTTCTCGATATGGCTCTTAAAAGAGCCGAGGGCAAAAAAACAAAATAAACCCCAAAGCCGCACATTGGGCAGGGCAAGTTAGGGATAACAAGCCCCAAAACGCCATTTTTGGCAAATAACTTCTTTAAAAATAACCGACATACGTCAGTATGTCGGTTATTTTATGC
>JAGHTJ010000175.1 GCA_018065375.1 Candidatus Equinaster intestinalis
GAATATATTATATCATAGTTGCCGCCATTTGTCATCAAAAATATCAAAAAAATTGACATCTTTTGAGGTAGGGTTTATAATCAGCTTATGAGGATAGGAAATCTTGAAATTAAAGGCTATGCCGCATTAGCTCCCATGGCGGGAGTTGCCGATAGGGCGATGCGGGAAATATGTATTGCTCACGGCGCCGCCTATACCGTAGGTGAGCTTACGAGCAGTAAAGGGGTCAGCCTCGGCGATAAAAAATCGGCGGGGTATCTTAAATGCTACGATGCCGAGCGACCGATGGCGTCCCAGCTTTTCGGAAGCGAACCCGAAACCATGGCAGCCGCGGCGGTGTTGGCAGAGCAGATGAACCCTGATTTTATTGATATAAATATGGGCTGTCCCGCCCCGAAGGTTGCGGGAAACGGCGGCGGAAGCGCACTTATGAAAGACCCCGTGCTTGCCGAAAAAATAGTTGCGGCGGTGGTAAACAGCGTAAAAATTCCGGTAACCGTAAAAATGCGAACAGGTTGGGACGAAGAAAGCATAAACGCCGCAGAAATCGCAAAAAGGGCGGAAAATGCGGGAGCGGCGGCAATAACGGTGCATGGCAGAACAAGAAAGCAGATGTATGCGCCGGGCATTGATTATGAAACGATAGCGAACGTGAAAAAAGCCGTAAAAATTCCGGTAATTGCAAACGGTGATGTGTGTAACGGTGAAACCGCAAAGCTTATGTACGAACGCACCGGAGCTGATTTTGTTATGGTGGGCCGCGCGGCGATGGGAAATCCGTTTGTTTTCGAGCAGATAAACGCCTATATGGAAAGGGGAGAAATTCTTCCTCTTCCCGATATTGAAACCCGCCTTGATACAATGCTGAAGCAAATAAAGCTTATGCTCGAATATAAAAGCGAGCGGGTGGCGTTCAATGAGGCGAGAAAGCACGCCGCATGGTATATAAAGGGCGTAAAAGGGGCTTCGCGGATAAGAAAAATGTGCGGAGAAATAAAAAGTTTTGAGGATATTGAAATAATCGTCCAAAAAGCACTTGAAGAAAGCAGAAAAGTGTGATAAAATTTTAAGAAGCAATAATTTAAGGAGAGTTTTTATGTCAGGACATTCTAAATGGAATAATATCAAGCGCAAAAAAGAAAAAACCGATGCCGCAAAGGCAAAGGTATTCACCAAAATAGGCAGAGAGATAGCCGTTATTGTTAAGCAGGGCGGCCCGAATCCTGCCGAAAACAGTAAGCTTAAGGACGCCATTGCAAAGGCTAAAGCGGCAAACGTTCCGAATGATAATATCGAAAGAATTATCAAAAAGGCGGCAGGCGATGGCGATGGCGCAAACTATGAGGAGCTTATCTATGAGGGCTACGGTCCAAGCGGTATAGCCGTTTTGGTTGAAACCCTTACAGATAACCGTAACCGCACCGCCGGAGACATTCGTCATTATTTCGATAAATGCGGCGGAAATATGGGTCAGTCGGGCTCGGTAATGTTTATGTTTGACCGCCGCGGTCAAATAGTTATCGAAGCCGAGGGGCTCGATGAGGATACCGTTATGGAGGCGGCTTTGGAAGCCGGCGCCGAGGATTTCAATTTCGATGGCGATGTTTTCACTATTGATACCGACCCGAATGAAATGGGTGCTGTAAGAGATGCCCTGGAGGAAAAGGGTTATTCCTTCCTTTCAGCCGAGGTTGCATACATTCCGCAGACCTTAACCGAGCTTACCGACCCCGATGCAATCGAAAAGATGGAAAAGCTTATTGATATGCTCGAAGAAAACGATGATGTTCAGGAAATCTGGCACAACTGGGATATGCCTGACGAAGAATAATAAATAATAGCAGTAAAAACACCCTGTCCGAAATTTTCGGTGGACAGGGTGTTATTTTTTTGCTCTTTTTCGCATAGAGTGTAATGGTGATAAAAATGAAGGAGCCGATAAAAACACTCGAGGCGGTAGCGGAATGTCTGCCTTACGGGATAAAAAGGGCAATCGAGGAGATAAAAAATCGCGAAGAAATTGAAGAGATACGGCTTCGCGCCGATAAACCGCTCTGCTTTACGGTGAGGGGCGAAAGCTTTTTTAAAGAGGATATAACGGTCCGAAAAGAGGATATTGCCTACTGCGTAAAAAGGTTTTGCAATGAATCGGTTTACGCCCATATAAAGGAGCTGAATTCGGGATATATTGCGGGTCCGTGCGGTTCACGAATAGGTGTTGCGGGTAATTTCGGGGGCGAAAACGCCGTACATTTTTCCTGCCTTAATATACGGATTGCCCACGAAATTATAGGGGCGGCAGACCGTCTTGTTAAAGCTTATAAGGGCGGCGGGATTTTAATACTCGGTCCTCCCGCCTGCGGTAAAACTACGGTGCTTCGCGATGCGGTAAGACAGCTTTCCGATGGTATATCGGGTAAAAGCTACCGCGTGAGCGTTATAGATTCGAGGGGAGAAATCACCGGCGGCGAATCGGGAGGAATGAATATCGGGAAAAACACCGATGTTTTTCTTTTTTGTGAAAAGGCAAGGGGAATTGAAATGGCGCTTCGCACCTTTTCGCCCGAGATAATCTGTTTTGATGAAATCGGAACAAGTAAAGAGCTTTGCGGAGTAAAGCAGAGCATAAACGCCGGTGCCGATATAATTGCTACTGCCCACGCAGGTAGTCTTGAAGACCTTAAAAAGCGGCAGATTTTAAGGGAATTTATGCTCACCGGTGCGGTAAAAACGGTGGTTTTTATGGAGAGCAGAAGCCTATTAAATGCGGAATTTATTGATAGTGAGGAGCTGCGAAGATGTCGGTTTTATTAAAATTTGCGGGAACGGTTTTGATAATTTTCTGCTCTACGGCGATAGGGTTTATCCGCTCAAATAAATATACGGGGAGGGTAAACGATTTAAAATGGTATTTAAGCGCCATAGAATCGGTGGCGCAGAAAATCAAATTCGGTATGCCGAATACTGCCGATACCGTTAAAAGCATTTTCGGCTATGAAAAATACTATTCGGTAAGCCTGCCCTTTGAAATAAAGCTCAAAAAAAGTTATCTTTCAAAGCCGGAGGAGGCTTTAATAAATGAGTTTTTCGGTGAGCTCGGCTCCTTTGATGCCGAAACCGAGGTAAAGCGGGCAAAAAGATATTCGGCGGAAATAGAAATGCGGCTTGCGGCGGCGGAAGAAAAGCAGAAAGAAAACGGAAGATTATGTAAACTTCTCGGACTTTTTTCGGGCATTGCAATATCGGTCGTTCTTATATAGGAGAGGCAAATGGATGTAGATTTTATTTTCAAGGTAGCGGCGATAGGAATTATCGTAACGGTACTCAATCAGGTGCTTGTCCGCTCGGGCAGAGAGGAGCAGGCAATGCTTACCACCCTTGCCGGGCTCGTGGTGGTTTTAATGATGCTCGTAACCCAGATAGCCGACCTTTTTTCTGCGGTTAAAAGCATATTCGGATTATAAAAATGGATATTTTCAAGATAGTATTTGTGCTCCTTTTTACCTGCATCGCGGCGGTGATTTTATCGCAGTATAAAAAGGAATATTCGGTAGCCGTAGCTGTTGCGGGCGGTTGTACCGTTATATTTTTTACGGTAAAAAATATCTGCGCGCCGGTAGCCGAGGTAATCGGAATTTTAAAGGATTTCGGCATAAAAAATGAGTATATTTCGGTTGCATTAAAGGCGCTTGTTATCGGTTACGTAACAAAATTTGCCGCCGATACCTGTAAAGACAGCGGACAGACCTCCCTCGCCTCAAAGGCGGAGCTTGCCGGCAAGGCGGCGATTTTCATTATAACCCTGCCGGTTTTAATATCCACATTCAATACAATTTTCGGACTGATAAAATGAAAAGAATTATTGTTTTTGTTTTGCTCATATTTTTGTTTTGCCTGCCGGTCTCGGCGCAGGAAAGTATTTATTCGGATATGTATGATTTATCGGGGCTCGAATCGGCGGAAAACTGCCTTCCGAAGGAGGCAAAAAGCATATTGGAAAGGGGCGGAATAACCCCGGATAACAGCGATTGGTACGAAAAAATCGAAATGCAAAGCGTCTTTAAAACCGTTTGGGAGATAGCAAAAGGCGGCTTCGAAAAACCCCTTAAAAATGCCGCCGTAACGGCGGCGCTGATTCTTATTTCCGCCCTTGCCTCCTGCTTTTCGAGGGATAATGAAAGCGGAGAAAGCTTCGGCTATTTCTTTTCGGTGATTATATGTGCCGTGGTGCTTAAAAACGTTTTTTACCTTGTCACGGCAAGTGTAAACGCCATAAAAGGCGGAGCAACCTTTATGCTCGGAGTCGTTCCGGTTTTTACGGGTGTTGCGGCGATGTCGGGAAGGGCGGTTTCCACAGCGGCGGCTTCGGGTATGATTTTACTTGCGGCGCAGGCGGTAAGCAGTCTTTGCGCATTCGTGATAGTGCCTTTAATGAGCGCATATCTTGCCATCGGTGTTGCAAGCTCGGTGTCTCCCCTTGCAGACAGCGGAATTGCCGAAAGCCTTAAAAAAATAGCAACCTGGATAATAGGCCTTGTATCCACCCTTTTTATAGGTCTTTTGTCGGTGCAAACCGCGGTAAATTCCGCAGCGGACAGCCTGCGGCTTAAAACGGCGAAATTTCTTGTGGGCTCCCTCGTGCCCGCCGTGGGAACGGCGCTGGGTGAAGCTGTAACAACCCTTTCGGGGAGCGTTACGCTTCTTAAAAGCACGGTAGGGATTTATGCCGTTTTCGGTGTAGGTGCGGTTTTGCTTCCGATAATCGCCGAGCTTGCGGCGTGGCGTATAACCCTGTGGCTTTTAAAGATTATGTCAACCTCGTTTTCCCTTAAAAAGGTAGACGCGGTTTTCGGCAGTATTGATAGTGTTTTATCGGTTTTAATGGGAATAACCGCCTTTATCGGTGCGGTTTTTGTAATTTCGCTCGGAATAGTGGTGGGCATAAAATGATAAGCGGTTTTAAAAGCATTGCGCTCGGCTTTTGCGCGGCGGCGATTTTTTTCGGTGCGCTCTCCTTTCTTGCACCCTCCGGCAATATGAAAAAATCGGTGAGATATGCCTTTTCGCTCGTTTTTCTTGTCTTTTGTATAGGACTTTTCTCTGCATTCGGCAAGCTCGATGAAATAAAGCTTGAAATGCCGCAGGTATCGGTGTCTGCCGCGAGCGGCAACGCCTATGCCGAATATCTTTGCGGTGCGGTTTTAAAGGACGCCGGAATTACCTATAAAAAAATCACCGCAAACACTAATATTAAAGAAAACGGCGACATATATATTAACAAGATACGGATAGAAACCGAAGAAAGGCCCGATATAGTGGAGCGCAGAATCAGGGAAAAGCTGGAAGCCGAAAAAGTGGAGGTTGTAAATGAATGAGCGGATAAAGGTTTTTTTGAAAAAATTTCAAAACGGCAAAACGGTTATGATACTCGGTATAGCCGGTATACTGCTTATATTTCTTTCTTCACTTCTGCCCGAGCAGGGCACATCTCACAAAACCGCCGATAACCCCGATTTAACCCAAACGGAATATTTGAGCGGTCTCGAAAAGCAGATTACGGCAATAGTAAAACGCATAAGCGGTAAAAACGCCGAGGTTGTTATAACCCTCGATACCGGTGTTACATATAATTATGCGGCGGAAACCAAAACCTCGCAGTCTGATAAGAGCGGACAGAGCACGGCGGAGAGCGAGAAAAGCAGTGAGGATAAAAAGACTATCGTTACCGACCAGAACGGCAGTGAAAGTCCGATAATCATAAACTCATTTCTTCCTCAAATACGGGGTGTTGCGGTGGTTTATTTCGGAGCAGACGATTATAATACCAACGAACGGATAGCTTCAGCCTTAAAGGCGGCGCTTTCGGTTTCTTCAAATCAAATTTTTATTTACGGAAACGGAGGATAATATTATGAAAAAAGGAAAAGTTCTCGGAAAAGGACAGATATTGCTTGCAGTTATGGTGGTGGCGCTGGGCCTTGCGGTCTGGTTTAATATGAGGTATTCCGATACCGCCGAAACGGGAAAATATTTAGGCGAAGCGCAGTATGTGGATACTACATCGGGTGAGGCGGTGGAAACCTCCGCAAAAACCGATTATTTTTCTACGGCGAAAAAGGAGCGCGATGATGCCTTCGAGCAGGCAAGCGGAAAATTGCAGACGGCGATAAAAACCGCGGGCGGCAATACCGAGGCAGTAAAGGAGGCGGCGGATAAGGCGGCAAGCCTTACCTCCCGCAAAACGGCGGAGGCCAATATAGAATCTCTGCTTAAGGCAAAGGGCTTCAGCGAGGCTTTGGCGGTTATCGGAGATAACGATATAAATATTGTGGTAAGGGGAAGCTCCCTTACCGCCGCGCAGACACTCCAAATTCAGGATATAGCGGCGGCGCAGAGCGGATATACGAGCGATAAAATAAAAATTCTTACGGTACAGTAAGTTTGATATTGTGTTTTTTGAAAAATATGGTATACTAATAATGGAAACTGAAAACGGAGGTAAAATAAAATGGAAAATATGTCGGGAGACCTCGGTATAAATACCGAAGTAATTGAAAAGATGGTATCCTTGGCGGCGCTCGAGGTTGAGGGCGTTGCAAAGATGTCAAACCGCTCACTTGATATATCCGGAATTATAAATACCGGCTCTGCCTTTAAGCCTGTTCGTGTTTCGATGAAAAACGGTGCCGCATTGGTAGATGTTTATATTGCGGTTAAAACGGGTATCAATGTAAAAGAGGTTGCCGAGGCGGTGCAGAGAAACGTTAAGGATAAGGTCCAGGATATGACCGGTAACGCAATCACCCGCGTTAATGTTCATATTGCAGACCTTGATATTCCCGAAGCTACTGACGAAAACTGATATATAAAACATAATAAACGCAGCGATGTGACAAAAAATCATATCGTTGCGTTTATTTTTTTATTTTTACGACAAACAAACAATATTTTCTGTGCCGCCGTTTGACAAACTTTTTAAGGGTACAAGCTTATAATAGTCTAAAAAACATAACGGCGGTGAAGGTATGAAAGAACTCTCTCATATTTCGGAAAAAATCGGGGTTTCGGGAAGGGAAGAAATACTTTTTGAGGTCGTAAAGCATCTCGCCTTTGCGCTTTTCGGATTTTTGTCCGCAAGGGGCAGTATAATGGGCGGGATTATGCCATTTTGTCCGGCGATAATAGGCGGGGCATATAAAAGCCTTTCGGTAAGCTGCGCGGCGGGCACGGTTGCGGGATATATTGTTACGGCGGGCAATAATTTTTCATTCAGATATGTTGTAATAGCCGTTTCGATAGCGGCAATAAAGATTTTGGCGCAGTCGGCTGTAAAGGGCGGGCTTCGTCCTGCATTCTGCGCTTTGATTACGGCGCTTACCACCGTGGCAACCGATATAGTCGTTGTAAAAAACGATTTTATGGATATAGTGCTGGCGGTTGTTGAAACCGTAATAGCGGCGGCAGGGGCTTATTTTATCAGCCGAACCTCCTACGCGCTTCGCCGGCTTCCGGTAGGCTTTACCGCCGAGGAACTTTCGGCGCTTTTAATCTCAAGCGCGGTAGTTTTATCGGGCTTTTACTTTTTTACTGTAGGCTCATTTTCGGTAGGGCGGGTGCTTGCCGGCGTAATAATTATGCTTACGGCGAGATTTGCAAGCTCCTCGGTGAGTGCGGTTTGCGGGGTGGCATACGGCGTTACGGCGCTTGCCTGCACAAACGATTTCACCGCCTTTGCCGTTTCCTGCCTTTGCGGACTTATAAGCGGAGCCTTTGCCAAGCTCGGCAAATACGGTATAGCCTTTTCGTATGCCGTGGCGGCTTTCACCGGTTGCGCTCTTATTGATGTTCAAAACTCGGTGGTTTATATTATCGAAGCCCTTTTTTCCTGCGCGATATTTCTTGTTGTTCCGAAAAATACAAGCCTTAAATTCGGCAAAATCATATCACCGCGGGCGATAACCGAAGCACCTGCCGGGCTTAAAAAATCAGTTACAATGCGGCTTTCCTTTGCCGCAACTGCGCTTTGCGATGTTGCCGAAACGATAGAGCAGGTGGCAGGCGAGCTTTCGAAGGTGAATACCCCGAAATTTGCCGGTGTTTTTGTAAGCGTAGAGCGGCAGGCGTGTAAGGGCTGTAATTTAAGAATGCATTGCTGGGAGGCGCGCCGGGAAGAAACTACCGCCGCCATTGCTAAAATGACGCGTGCAATAAAATCGGGCGAAAAGGTCTTCGAAAACGAGGCAGAGGACGATTTTTTGAACAGATGCGTAAGACCTGCGGCGGTGAAAGAGGCTACCTCGCGCAGTTTTTCGGAATACGCCGCCGCAATGAGTGCGGAAATGAGAATTGACGAAATAAGGGGCGTGGTTTCCGACCAGTTTTCGGGTATTTCGAGTATGCTCTACGATTTGTGCGATGAAATCGAAAAGGGCGAAAAATACGATAATGCCGCCGCCGAAAATATAGTTGCGGGGCTTAAAAGCATTGATATAATAGCCGATGCCTGCTGTTGCAGAATAGATAAATATTCGCGAATGAGCGTTGAGATAAGGCTTCCCGCCAAAAGTATGGCGGTTGTAAACCGTATGCAGATAATGAGGCAGGTTTCGCTGGTTTGCGATAGGGATTTTGATGCGCCGGTGGTTACCGCCCTCAATACCGAAACCCTCGTAAACTTAAACGAGAGGGCGCTTTTAAAGGCGGATATAGGGGTTGAGCAGGTTGTGAAAAGCGGCAAAACTATGTGCGGAGACGCCTATCGCTATTTTCTTGACGGCAAGGGCAGAGCCATTATGGTAATAAGTGACGGTATGGGAACCGGCGGCAGGGCGGCGGTGGACAGCGCCATGGCTTCGGGACTTATGAGCCGTCTTATACGGGCGGGCTTCGGGTACGATTGCAGTCTTAAGATACTTAATTCGTCCATGATTTTCAAATCAACCGATGAATCCCTCGCCACGGTGGATATAACGGTAATAGATTTGTTTACCGGCAGAACCGATTTGTTTAAGGCTGGAGCGGCACCTACTTTAGTTCGGCGCTCGGGCAGAACCGGAAAGGCGCAAAGCTCCTCCCTTGCGGCGGGAATACTGCGGGATATAGCCTTCGATAAGGCAACGGTACGGCTTAAAAACGGCGATATACTGCTTATGATGTCGGACGGAGTAATTGCCGAGGGCACCGATTGGATATGCGCCGAGCTCGAAAACTGGCAAAACGGCTCAGCCCAGGAGCTTGCCGAGCATATAGCACATTCGGCGGCAAGGCGGGGCGATAATTCGGCGGACGATATAACCGTTCTTGCGGCGATAATAGAAAAAGCGAGCTGATTTTCAGGGGACGATGACTACATCGTTCCGGTTGTTTTGATAAAATTTCGCGGAACGGTCAAGATTGTTCCCTACGTACAGCATTGCCGTAAAATTGCATAAAAGCACCGAAGGCTAACGCCCTTCGGTGCTTTTTCAATAATCAAAATTAATATGCGTCAATATCAATTACTTGAAAGGTTGCTTCTTTTATGCTTTCCAGCTTTTCGGAAGAAATAAACCGGAAGGCTTTTTCGGTTGCCGATTGCCCGGGAGACAAATCGCTCACAAGAACTATATCCTCTTCAATGCGGTCTCCGTTTTTGTCTACGGCTTCTATTTTTACAATAAAGCTTTTTCGTTTTTCGCAGGTATTTGTTATTGTAACGGGTAATTCGGTAGATGTCGAATATGAGCCTTCCTCAATAATAAATTCGCCGAATGTTACGGTTGCATCTTCTTTGGGCGCTTCTTTGGGTGCTTCTTTTGTGTCGCTTCCTAATGCCAATAAACCAATCAGCATAGCAACAGAAATAATTACCGAAAGTATACCGAGTATCAGCGATGTTACCGATTTGGCGGTGGAACCTTTTTTGCAAAAGGTAATTATCGAAAAAACAATTGCCAGAATTCCGAAAACAACTGCGAAATAGGTCATAAGCGGTACAAGAGAAATGCAAATACCCGCAATGCTTATTATG
>JAGHTJ010000068.1 GCA_018065375.1 Candidatus Equinaster intestinalis
CTATATATATTAGAGTAATATGATAATTTGGAGGAATATGAAATGAAAAACACCGAAAAAACCATGGATCAAATCGTAAATCTTGCAAAGGGCAGGGGATTTGTTTTCCCCGGCAGTGAAATTTACGGCGGTCTTGCAAATACCTGGGATTACGGTCCTTTGGGCGCAGAGCTTAAAAATAATATCAAGCGCGCATGGTGGAAAAAGTTTGTTCAGGAAAACCCCTATAACGTCGGCCTTGATGCCGCAATACTTATGAACCCGCAAACATGGGTTGCATCGGGTCACCTTGCAGGCTTTTCCGATCCTCTTATGGATTGCCGCGAATGCCATGAGCGTTTCCGTGCAGATAAGCTTATTGAGGATTGGTCGGCGGAAAACGGCTTTACGCTTCCTAAACCGATTGATGCTTTTTCGCAGGAGGAAATGAAGGATTTTGTTGAGGAGCATGCAATTAAGTGCCCCACCTGCGGCAAGCATAATTTTACCGATATTCGTCAGTTTAACCTTATGTTCAAAACCTTCCAGGGCGTTACCGAGAATGCCAAAAATACGGTATATCTCCGCCCCGAAACCGCGCAGGGTATATTCGTAAACTTCGGCAATGTTCAGCGTGCTTCGCGCAAAAAACTGCCCTTTGGTATCGGTCAGATAGGTAAATCCTTCAGAAACGAAATCACACCCGGAAACTTTATCTTCCGCGTTCGTGAATTCGAGCAGATGGAGCTTGAATTCTTCTGCAAACCGAATACCGACCTTGAATGGTTCAATTATTGGAGAACCTTCTGCCATAACTGGCTTTTGTCCATCGGTCTTAAGGACGAAAATTTGAGACTTCGCGACCATGACCCCGAGGAGCTTTGCTTCTATTCGAAGGCAACCACCGATTTTGAGTTCCTTTTCCCGTTTGGCTGGGGAGAGCTCTGGGGTGTTGCAGACCGTACCGATTACGATTTAACACAGCATCAGAATACCTCGGGCAAGGATATGACCTATTTCGATCAGGAAACAAACGAAAAGTACATTCCCTATGTAGTTGAGCCCTCCTTGGGTGTTGAGCGTTCATTCCTCGCGGTACTCTGCGATGCTTATGATGAAGAGGTTGACGAAAAGGGAGAAACAAGAACCGTTCTTCGCTTCCATCCGGCCCTCGCTCCCTTTAAGGCGGCTGTTTTGCCCCTTTCCAAAAAACTTTCACCTCAGGCGGAAGAAATCTATGCAAATCTTTCAAAGAAATTCATGGTTGATTTTGATGATGCCGGCTCTATCGGTAAGCGTTACCGCAGAGAAGACGAAATAGGAACCCCCATTTGTATTACCTATGACTTTGATTCGGTTGAAGATGGCTGTGTAACGGTTCGTGACCGCGATACCATGGAGCAGAAGCGTATTCCGATTACCGAGCTTGAAGCATATATCGAAAAGGTTATAGAGTTTTAACTGAAAGGAAAAACTTATGACAGCAACTACTGTTATTCTGATGATTGCCGAGCTTGCCGGCGGACTTGCTTTTTTCCTTTACGGAATGAGCGTAATGTCGGGCGGCCTCGAGAAAATGGCAGGCGGTAAGCTTGAGCGCACACTTAAAAAGGTAACATCGAGCTATATTATGAGCCTCCTGCTCGGAGCAGGCATCACCATTGCCATACAGTCTTCCTCGGCGATGACCGTAATGCTCGTAGGTCTTGTAAACTCGGGAATTATGGAGTTTTCGCAGACAATCGGCGTAATCATGGGCTCCAATATCGGAACAACCCTTACCTCATGGCTTTTGAGCCTTAACGGTATCGGCGGCGAAAACATAATCTTAACCGTTTTGAAGCCTACCGTGTTTGCCCCCGTGCTTGCCCTTATCGGTATTGCAATGCGAATGTTCTCAAAGGACGAAAAGAAGCACGATATAGGCACGATTCTTGTCGGCTTCGGCATATTGATATGCGGTATGGACCTTATGAGCGCATCGGTAGCTTCGGTAAAGGAAATGGAGGGCTTCAACAGCCTGCTTACCGCATTTTCAAATCCGATTCTGGCGCTCCTTATTTCCACCGCATTTACCGGAATTATTCAGTCTTCCGCGGCAACGGTAGGTATCGTTCAGGCGCTGGCTCTTACAGGAGCTATAACCTACGAAATGGCAATACCGCTGGTGCTGGGTGCTAATATCGGTACTTGTATGACGGCGCTGCTTGCTTCTATCGGAACCTCGAGAAATGCAAAAAGAGTAGTATCAATTCATATTTCGATAAAGCTTATCGGAACGGCAGTGTTTATGGTTTTGCTCGGCATTGCGGGAATTGCCGCTCCGAATCTGATAACAGGTCAGGTTTCGATTTTCGGCGTTGCGATAATTCATACAGTATTTAATATTACAACAATGATTATTTTCCTGCCCTTCTCAAAATTGCTTGTATGGATAGCAAAACATACCGTTCGCGAAAAGGAAGACGGCAAAAAAACCGTATTTTTGGACGAGCGTCTTATGAACACTCCGCCTATGGCAATAGCCGAGTGTAAACGCCTTACAAACGAAATGGCGGTTATGGCGAGAGATTCGATTTATAGGGCCATCGAGGTCGTAGCCCTTTACGATAAAGAAAAGGATGCGGCGATTGAAACGAGCGAAGCAATGGTTGACCGATATGAGGATAAGCTCGGCACATATCTTGTTGAGCTCAGCCGAAGAGAGCTTTCGGATAAGGATAGCCGAGAGGTCGGCAGATTGCTTCACAGTATAGGCGATTTTGAAAGACTTTCCGACCATGCCGTAAATATATTAAAGGTTGCCCGCGAAATCTATGATAAAAAGATAGTTTTCTCAAAGGAAGCAAAGGACGAAATAAGCGTTATTACGGCGGCAATCATAGAAATTTTGGATATGTCGGTTAAATCCTTCGAGAATAACGATACCGAAACGGCTTCAAAGGTTGAGCCGCTCGAGCAGGTTATTGACGGTCTTAACGATGAGCTTCAGGCGCGTCATATACAGCGCGTTCAGGAGGGCAAATGCACCATCGAATTCGGATTTGTTCTTTCAGATCTGCTTAATAACTACGAGCGTATTTCGGACCACTGTTCAAACGTTGCGGTTTATACAGTTCAGCGTGACCAGGAGAAAAAGGATACTCATAAATATCTTAACAGAATTAAAAACGAAGAAAACGGACAGTTCGCCGCAGATTTCGAAAAATTTGCGAGCATCTACGCTTTCGGGGAATAAACTGTGTTATTTTCGGCAAGGAGTTTGCCCTGCCGTGCAATATATTAACAAAGGAAGGTAAATTTATGAAAAAAGGGATAAAAAACATCTCTAAAAAAGTAATTTCATTATTGGTCGCAGTAGCTCTTGTTGTCAGCTGCATTACCGTAACATTTTCGGTATTTGCCGCAGGTAACCTTTTCAGCGTTCCCGCGTCCTCACCGGCAATTCCGCTCTATGTAAATAAGGCGATAGATTTGCAGAATCTTTCTATCGAAGTAGGCGGAACATTCCAAACCGGCGACAGTCTTGACTGGACACTCGTTTCAGGCAACAGCGCCGCAATTAAATCGGGCTTTTTGGCAGGTACACGTACCGGTGTTACAAAGTTCTCGGTATCTGACGGAACAGACACCCAAAATGTATATGCAATAGTAAATGCGCGCGGAAACTCCGATTTTTATATTGCCGGCGTAGATTTTAATGAAGACGGTTATAATCCGGACGAATGGATAAGCGGTATTGCAACCTTATCCGCAGAAACTGCTTTTGCAGGTAACGGATGGAATAACGGCACAAATACCTACGGTGTTTATTCTACCGGTAAATATAAAATTGCAGATGTAGGTGTTACAACGGCGCAGGTAAAGGTAGGCGGCGAAACCAAAACCGCCCTTAAAATACCGGCTTCAACCACCCGCTTTGCAAATACTGCCGCATTCTATAAAAACGATTATCTCGATGATTTTGCAGATATTGATTTTAATGCCAACCTTTCTTATGTAGGTACGGATTCAAATTATATCAGTCCTTTCTCGGCAGTAGGTATGTTTTCAAGAGTAAAACTTAATAAGGAAGCCGAAAAAGACGGCGATATGATTCTCGCCCAAACAAAAGACAAATCTTATGCTTTCCGTATCCGTAATTACGGCGGTCTTCTTTATAATTCCATAAACGGTATTGACGATAGATATACCACGGGAATTTGGGAAACCACTACTCTTGCGGGTGGTCAGGCAACCGAATGGTATACCAAAGCCGAAAACGGCGGCGCATACGGATTAACTCAAAGTGCGCTTTGCCCGGGCACAAACCTTAATCCCGATTATGTTCTTACACCCGAGGCTCCCACAACCGAGTATTACAAAAACAGAAATGTAGATTTTCAGTTATCGGGCAAGTTTGTTAAATATTCGCTCGATGGCAATGTAATTTTTGATTCTTCAAAGAAAATGAGCCGTTTCTCATTGGATTTTGCAATGAATAAAGCTCCTTTTGCGGTTACTGACGGTACCGACCTTAATCCGAACACAAACTGGGATAACAATATAAACTGCTATGGCGGCGGAACTATTGCTTTCAATAATACCAATGCGGCAGATAATAACAACGGCAGTTATGTTGCCTTTGATAATTCCGATTTGTATGTTTACAGCTTTACGGTAGCGCCTCTCAATATTAAAAATGCCGAAGCGCTTCCCGAAATGACAGATGTTGGCGAGGGTGAAACCGAAAAGAATATTCCGATTAATTCGAGAATGAGCCTTTCGCAGATAGACTCCGATGTTGTATGGGATGATGCAAGAACCGAAAATTACGAAGTTAAAAACGGTACACTTATGGCGTATTCGGGAGTAGGCACCACTATTACTCTTACGGGCAAGAAAAATCAGGCTGATTTTTTGGCAGAGGTTAAGATAATAGAGCAGGGCGGATATACCGATTATACCGCCAAAGCATTTGCCGATGATAAAATGACGATTGTTCCCGTTCTTACATCAAATACCGATTATCAGGTTAAAATTGCACGAAATTGGGGTGCTCTTTACGGCTCACTTACAGTTACCGCAAACGGTACAACCGAAAAATTACTTAAAGATATCGGCGATGGCAGAACATACGCTTTCTCTACGGCACTTGCCGATAAAATGATTCTTGCGGCACAGTATACTTCATACGAAAAGGCCGTTAAATCAATCGAGGCAGTTCAGGCTTGGGTGCGTGAGGGCGATGAGCAAAAACAAACCACCGATGCCATTCGTTTCCAAACAAAAATACCGGCTTTGGTATGGGATGGTGTTTCGGTCAATCCGAAATATGCACATTTATGCACAGATATATTGGAAATAGACGGTAAGGAAGTAACGATTGAAAATATAGGCGCTCTTGTAATTCCGTCTGTATTGCTCGGTCAAGCCGACCTTATTGTAGAAGATAGTCAGTTGAATTCGTTTAATCCCGCAACTGATACTCGCCTTTTGGTAAACGGCAATTATGCCGCAAATGTTCCGATTACAAAATTGAGCACCGCAACGGAAACCTATTCCGAGGCTTTTGCAACTATCGGAAATCTTACAACCACTAAGGGCGTTGATGCTCATGATGTAGAGCTCACCGCAGTAAGCTATATTCAGTATTCCGATGATGATGGCAATAGGGGTTATATTTACAGTAAGCCAATTGCCGATAGTTATAATCATGTTTTGGAAAATGCTTATAAATTCGATGAAAGTTCTTCAACTCTCGATACTATGTTCCCAACCACGGGAATAGGTACCGACCATGACCTTGACAGTTCTAACGATACCACAAATATCAGTTACGGCTTAAATGAAAACATTTCATTCATTTGCGAAGTTAAGGGTAATTACAGAATTGATTGGGAACTTTATAAGGATAATCCGCAAGTAAACTCTATTGCGGAATTGGGCGAAAAGGTAGTATCTCCCAATCATTCGGCTAAAACCAACACTCCGGTACTTACAGGTAGCGGAATGCATAAAGTTACGGTAACTACCAAGATGAAAGAAGCAGGTACCGTAAAACTGATTTGCAGTATTAAAACCGCAAATGGCAGACAGGTTATGTACAGCGGCGGAAATGCAACGGTTATTATTTCTGCGGCGGCGGATTATGCAAATATTAAATCTCCGCTTGAATATGCCGATAATAAGCCAACATCGTTTATAAATAAAAAAGGTCAAACCGTAAATATGACTACCGATGAATTTATTGATTCAATGCGCACCGAGTTTGATAAACGGGTAAGCGTAGTAGGTTCGCGTATGGATGCCGAAAAATCCGAAATTACCAAGTTTATCAATAGCGCGGCACAAGGCGATACCTATACAATAGATAAAACGATGAAACTTTATTGCGCGGTTGCCAACGGCACGTATAGATATTTCGATTTTATCTTCAGTGTAAACGATACGGTAGGTCTTACCACTACCGATTCCACACGCCTCTTTAAAGATGCTTGTTTTGCTACGGCGGCAAGTGAAACGGGATTGCCGCAGTATAATCTGCGCCCCGCAACGGGTTGTATGGCAATACCGTATAATTCTTCGGGAATGACTAAATTCAAGAGCTTTTACATTGGCTATGGCGGACACGCCGGAAACCGTAGCGGCGGTACCGCAGGAACTTTCTATCTGATGACCAATGCTCACGGTTACGATAATACCCTTTATTATACCAATGGTGTGTTCAGCGTACTTCAGGGCTCATCGGTAAATAACGGAGGTATTTCCAACTGTATTTTAGGCTCGGATGAGGCAGGTATTACCGACCCCACACAGGTTTATACTTACGGTATGCTGATGCGTGATTATATCGCTCTTAAAGCCGGTGAAAAACTTTACGATTACCTCACAAACGGCGGAGCAATTTCCGATTTCACCATTACCGGCGCTTCAATGGGTGCTTTCCAAACACACTTTATGACAGCCCTTGAGCCGCAGGTAACATACACCGAGGGCAGCATTCCGTGGATGACAATGGTAGGCCAGGAAAAAACCGATTATTATATTTCAGCCCTTATGCCTACACAAAACACCGCAGTTTATTATTACAGCACCTTGAATGCGGCGGAATATGTTGTTAAAACCCTTGCCAACAGACCGAAAAATTACAGAGTTAAGGTTTCGGGCGGTCTTTCTGACCCGTGGGCTTGTCTTAGCGGAACATTGGCGCTCTTTAATGTTTATAAGGAAGCACCGTGTGAGCGTTGGCTTGCGATTTCTCAGTTCCAGCTTCACGGAGATTATCCGTTTAGTTGGAATACCGGTTTCGACCATGTAACCCAGGTTAAGAATTATTGATTTTATTCCCGCAATATGCCCGTGTTCGTATGAACACGGGAATATTTTTTATAACTTTTTTAAAAATCGCAAGTGAGAAAACGAGAGAAAAAACGAGCAAATTGAAGAAAAAACGAGCAAGTAGGCGGTAAATTAAATTTTTCAAAAAAAGTTGTTGACAAGACCGCAACAGTATGATATTATATTAAGGCTCAATAAAAAAATTAGGAGGAAAAAATTATGTCTACTTTTATGGCAAAGCCTGCTGAAGTTCAGCGTAAATGGTATATCATTGATGCTGCCGATAAGCCGCTTGGCCGCACAGCCGTTAAGGTTGCGGATCTTCTTCGCGGTAAAGGCAAGCCCGAATTCACCCCTCATGTAGATTGCGGTGATTTCGTAGTTGTTATCAACGCTTCCAAAGCAGTATTAACGGGTAAGAAACTCGAAAAGAAGCTTTATCAACATCACACCGGTTATATCGGCGGTCTCAAAGAGGTAAAATACGGTACCTTGATGGCAAGCCGTCCCGAGCTTGCAATGGAGCTCGCAGTTAAGGGTATGGTTCCCGATACTACAATCGGTCGTAAGGCCCTTACCAGACTTCACATCTACGCAGGCGAAACCTATGCACAGGTTGCACAGAAGCCTGAAAAAATTGATTAAGAAAGAGAGGCAGAATTAAATGTTCGAAGGTAAAGCATATTTTTACGGCACAGGCAGAAGAAAGAGTTCTGTCGCTCGTGTTCGCGTTTATAACGGAACCGGAAAAGTAACAATCAACGATAGAGATATTGATGATTATTTTGGTCTTGAAACTCTCAAGCTCATCGTACGTCAGCCCCTTAATCTTGTTGGCGTTGCAGATAAGTTTGATATTGTTTGCCGTGTAAACGGCGGCGGCGTAACCGGTCAGGCAGGAGCTATCCGCCACGGTATTGCCCGCGCACTTTTGCAGTATAACGAAGAGCTCCGTCCCGAGCTTAAGAAGGCAGGCCTTCTCACTCGTGACCCGAGAATGAAAGAAAGAAAGAAATACGGTCTCAAAGGCGCTCGCCGTGCACCGCAGTTCTCAAAGAGATAATTTTATCGAAAGAATATCCGAAGCCGCGAGGCTTCGGATATTTTAATACGGTAATAATATTAAAACGCTGTTTGAAACCAAACAGCGTTTTTTGTTTCGTTTTAATTTTGGTTGCACGGCGGGCGGAGCAGGGCGAAAGCCCTGCTTTTTGTGTTCTTTGAACACAATCCTTTTGCGCTTTGCGCAAAATTGCCGCCCGCCGGAATAATTATAAATTCAGCATTTTTTTGATTTCGTTTCCTATAACCTGCGACATACGGTAATGACCTATATCGTTGGGGTGGCAACCGTCTACGGTGCATTCGGTATAATGGTCGCCGGCGAAAAGTGTTTCGCCGTCAATAAACGCCACGTTTTTATCACCCTGCTCTATGGCATATTTGTAGGTGTCCTTTATTATTTCGCGAAGCTCGGGCATTATCGGGTAGGGGCGCGAAACCATTATAAGCGGGGTATCGGGCTTTAGTTTGCGGAATGTTTTATAAAAGGGCAGGTGGGTTTTGCGAAGCGGCTCGGGAGCGTAGTGATTGTGGTCAAAATCGAGAACAAAGGCGCTCATTTCGAGGGTTCCGATATATTCGGCTATTGCCTGCTCGCCCAGCGCCGCACCCGAAAATCCGAGGTTTATGTAGTTTAAATCGAAGCGGTGAGAAATCAGCTCCTCGTAGCAGGTGCCGGGTCTTGAAGCCGAGGCTCCCTGGGTTATTGAAGAACCGTAAAAAACAACCGGGTTTTCGTGCTTATAACCGTCACACTCTTTAAGCACCGAGCCCTTTTGAATTCCCACATAAACCTTTTCAACTGCATTGTAAAGCGGGAAAGGGAGGAGGTATTCGTTAAGTCCTTTGGGCACATTGCTTCTCGCATTCCATTCTCCGTTTTCGCAGAGGAACGGGGGGCGGAAGCAGTTTAAAAATCGGTAGGCTTCGTTTTCATAAACGAAAATATCGAAACTGCTCGAGCCCGAAAGGGACATATTTGTCATTTGAGCCTGCCAGGGTGTAAACACCTTTACGGCTACAAAGGGAGAATCGGTTTTAAAACGAATTCTGCCGCCGGCGGTGTGCTTTTCTATCTCGCGAAGACGCTCGGAGCATTCCTTATACACATTTTCGGGCAGACGGTGAAAATAACTGTCGGTTTGGGCATTATAAAGGCCGTAAAGCTTAAAGGGGGCTTTGCGGACATCGTACCATACTACATCGTCCTCTTCGCCTACCTTTGCCATCGCCATATTTTTATCAAGTTCTTCGATTTTCATTTTTTTACCTCTTTTTTAAGTTGAGCATTTTTTCAAGCTGATTTCCTATAACCTGCGACATTCGGTAAAATCCCAAATCGTTTGGGTGACAGCCCTCTACGGTGCATTCGGTGTAATGGTCGCCGGCAAAAAGTGTTTCGCCGTCAATAAATGCAATGTTTTTGTCTCCGCTTTCAAGGGCATCTAAATAGGTCTGCTTTATAACGAGGCGCATTTCCTCCCTTATCGGGCGGGGGCGCGAAACCACAATTATCGGAATATCGGGCTTGGCTTTTCTTATGGTTTTATAAAACTGCGAATGTGTTTTTATAAGATGCTCGGGTCCCGAAGCATTATGGTCGTAATCGAGTACAAATGCGCTTATATCGAGCGAGGCAATATATTCTGCTATCGCCTTTTCTCCGTGGGCACAGCCCGAAAATCCGAGGTTAATGTAATTGAGATTATAGCGGTGTGATATAAGGGCTTCATAGCTCATTGCAGGCCTTGATGCCGCCGCACCCTGGGTTATTGAGGAGCCGTAAAATACAATCGGCTTTTGCGTTTCGTAATCATCGCCGCTTTCTAAAGAAGACCCCTTTTTAAGACCGATATAAACATTCTCTACCGCATTGTAAAGCGGAAAATAGAGCATCAAATCATTTGTTCCGGGGGGAGTTTTGCAAAATGCCTGCCATTCGTTTTGTGTGCAATCGGCGGGGCGCAAGCAGTAAATATGAGAAAATTCTCCGTTTTTTCTGCAAAAAACATCAAATCCGGCAGAGCCGGAAAGCGCCATATTGTTCATTTTGAAAATTTCGGGGCAGGAAACCTTGAGCTGTATAAAAGGGGAATCGGTTTTAAAGCTTATGCGTCCTCCGGCGGTGTGATTTTCTATAAGGGTTACGCGCTCGTTGCAGTATTTAACCGTTTGAGCAGGTAATCGGTGAAAGCGAGGCTCGGTTTCAGGCGCGAAAAGGCCGTAAATTCTAAAAGGAGAACGGCGAATATCATACCATACTATTTCATCGTCTTCGTTTTTTTCCTTTACCGCAAAATTTTTGTCAATTTCTTCAATACGCATAAAAATAACCCCCGAAAGTAACTATAATAAATATATCACTTCGGAGGTTAAAAAGCAACTAAACTATTATTTTTTTCGGAGAGTTTTTTTGTCTACAAGACCGAGCCTGTTGGCGGCGGTGAGCAGGGCAAAGGGGAGGGTGAGCTGGTCTATACCGGTGTCGATAAAATCGAATAAGGCATCAACCGCTATTGCGATGGCAAGAGCCTCCGCCGGAATACCGAGCTGGGTAAACATTACGGTATATGCGGTAAGCGAGCCGCCCGGAATCGGCGGAGTTGCAACCGCCAGAATGCCGGCGGAAAAAAGCAGAACGATAAACCAGGAGGGAGAAACCGGTATACTGTAATATTCCGCGAAAAACAGACAAATTATTACGTAGCAGATTGCCGTGGCGGGTTTAAAGGTAACCATACCGAGCGGAATGCCGAATGAAGACATTTTTTTATCTATTCCGTAACCCTCTGTGCAGGTTTTCATATTTGTACCGAAAGCCGCCGCAGAAGAAGCCGTGGTAAGACCTATTAAAAATGTAGGCAAACCTTTTTTCAAAAGGACAAATGGGTTGCATTGCAGTTTGATTGATGTATAGGCAATAAGGAGGATAAGCATAACTATTATTGCACCGATAAACACCGTTAAAAGCTTGCCGACATTAAGGAGTATTTCGGTCATATTCGACCAAATCATTTTAAGCACCGCTATAAAAATGAAATACGGAACAAGATTGCTGATAAATTCAATAAGGAACTGAACTATGTAGTTAATCTGTTCAACGGCGAGAGCCACCGCTTTGGTTTTGCGGCCCAAAAAGAGCATCGCAATGCCGATAACTATTGCAAGGAAAATGATTTGAAGGGTATTGCCCTCAATAAACGGGCTGAAAATGTTTTTCGGGAAAATCCCCAAAATCATATTGAAGATTGCCGAAACGCCGGAAGTATCCGCGGCGCCGGAAGAATCGGCGAAGGTAAAAAACGGCAAGGCGCCCAGACCTAATATTACCGTCAGAGCAAAGACCGTGATGACATACTGACCGAGCAGTTTTTTACCGACCTGTTTGAGTGTTGCGGCATCGCCGATACCGTAAATGCCCCAGGCAACAGAGAGAAAAATCATGGGACCTGCAATACAGCCGAGAACATTTAAAAATGTATCGTGTAAAGGTATCAGGAGTCCGTTTAAAATATTTGAACGGATATTTTCTGGAAGCAAAAGCCCCAAAAATCCGATTACCACCGCTAAAGCCAATGCCAGCACCAGACCGATAAAGGGGTTTAAAGATTTCTTTTTAAGCTTAAAATTATAAGAGTTTGTGCCGCCTACATAGGCGTATTCGGGTGCAAGACCGAGATTTTTCAGTATTGATTTTCCGAAAAAGCTTTGCTCGTCATCCGAAACATAAAGGTTTTGAGATTCGCCGTCAATTTCAATACTTATAAAGGGTTTGAAAAATTTATATCCGGTTTTAAGAACAAAACTTTTTTCTTCTGCCGAATTCTCCAAGGTTTTAAGCAGGATTTCCTCTGCCGCCAGACTGTAACGTACGGCGTCTCTGTTCGGCTGCTTCAATTCCTTTATAAACTGTGAAACTCTTTTCGAGCATTCGTCTATCGAAGAGGGAGAAATTGTTGATTTATAGATTTCTGTTTTACGCTTCAATGTATCAACTCCTCGTATGATTTATGCCTCGATTTTACCATAAAAAAGATATATAGGTCAAGCATTTATTGAAAATTAAGCGATAGGGTGGTATAATAATAAAAATATGTGGGAAAGGGGAAAGACTGTGAAAAGAGAAAAGATGAAAAAATGTCTTGCGCTTTTTTGGACGTTCTTCAAAATCGGTGCATTTACCTTCGGCGGCGGATATGCTATGATTCCTCTGATAAGTCGCGAGGTTGCCGAAAACAAAAAATGGATAACCGATGAAGATATTCTCGAAATAGTTGCCATTGCCGAGTCAACCCCCGGGCCTATCGCCATAAACGCCGCAACCTTTGTGGGATTTCGCGTTGCGGGCTTTTTCGGTGCGGCGGCGGCAACCTTCGGGGTGGTGTTGCCCTCCTTCCTCATAATTTCGGTAATTTCCCTGCTTCTTAAGGAATTTGAAAATCTGAAGGCGGTAAAATATGCCTTTTTCGGTATACGCGCAGGGGTTTTGGCTCTGCTTTTCAAAGCGCTTTACTCAATGTATAAAAAATGCCCGAAAAGTATCACATCATATATTATAATGGCGGCTTCCTTTTTGGCGGCGGCAATTTTTAAAATCGGCGTTTTGTATGTAATAATAGGCTGTGCGGTGATAGGACTTATCTCCTCGTGTGTATTGGGGAGGAAGGCAAAATGATACTTTTCAAGCTTTTTTATACCTTTTTCAAAATAGGACTTTTCACCTTCGGCGGCGGCTATGCAATGCTTCCGCTTATACAGTCGGAGGTTGCCGCAAACGGCTGGCTTACAAATACAGAGCTCGTTAACTTTATAGCCGTAAGCGAATCCACCCCCGGACCCTTTGCCATAAACATTGCCACCTATGTAGGAACGGTAACCGGCGGATTTTTGGGAGCGGTATGTGCTACCCTCGGCGTTGTAATGCCCTCATTTATTATCATTTTGATAGTTGCGGGCTGTTATGAAAAATTCAAGGAAAGCAAAACCGTAAAGGGAATTATGTCGGGTCTCAAGCCCGCCGTAATAGGACTTATCGGCGCGGCTATTCTTTCGATAGCGGCAACGGTTTTTGTTCCGGACGGTTTTTCATTTGGGATATTTACAAATCCCTTTACCTATGTAGCTCTCGTTATATTCGCCGCGGGACTTATTATGGCATTCAAAAAGCTTCATCCCATAATAATTATCTGTATTTCGGCAGTAGCGGGAATAGCGGCAGGCTATCTTTTACCGCTTATAAAAATATAAGTAAGGAGAAAGAATATGACGGTAATTTTGTGCGTTGACGATGATTTCGGAATGACCTTTTTCGGCAAAAGGCAGAGCAGTGATAAAAAGCTTACCGAAAGATTGCTCCAAAACGAAAATCTTATAATTTCGCCCTTTTCCGCAAAGCTTTTTGAGGGACAAAATGTTAAAATATCAGAAAACCCGCTGGGGCAGGCAGATGAAAATTCGGTCTGCTTCATAGAAAACGAAAATCCTGCCGATTATATCGAAAAAGCAGATAAAATAATCCTTTATAAGTGGAACAGAAGATACCCCTCCGATAAAAAGCTTGATAGGGCTCTGCTTGAAAATTTCCGCCTTTCGGGCACCGAGGAATTTGAGGGTAATTCCCACGAAAAAATCACACAGGAGACCTACATAAGATGAAAAACTCCGCCAAAAACAAAAAGTCAATAATTACGCTAATCGCAATTCTTTTAATACTTGTAGCGGCATTTGCGTTTTATAAGGCAAACGAGAAAAAAACCGAGCCTTCTTATCATGCCGATACCGATTTTGCGTCTTTAAAATTCGAGGGCGAACCTTATATCGTTTTGAACGATAATATACCTCTTTTTGAGCAAAAGGATATTACCGATAAATCCTTCGAGAGCTACGGCAAGTTGGATAAGCTCGGCAGATGTACCGCGTGTATGGCGAGTGTAGGCAAGGATATTATGCCTACCGAAAAACGCGGCGATATAGGTATGATAAAGCCCACCGGCTGGAAAACCGCAAAATACGATACGGTAGACGGTAAGTATCTTTATAACCGCTGTCATCTGATAGGCTTTCAGCTTACCGGTGAAAATGCCAACGAAAAAAATCTCATTACAGGCACAAGGTATATGAACGTAGACGGTATGCTTCCCTTCGAAAATATGGTTGCCGACTATGTAAAGGAAACCGGCAATCATTGTATGTACCGCGTAACCCCCGTTTTCATCGGTGATGAGCTTGTGGCGCGTGGAGTAACAATGGAGGCAAAAAGCGTTGAGGACGGCGGAGAAGGTATATGCTTTTATGTATACTGCTTCAATAATCAGCCCGAAATAGAAATAGATTATGCCTCGGGAGAGAGCCGATTTATCGGCAAAACCAAAACCGAAAGCAGTTTGGAAGAAAAAACCGAAACCTACATACTTAATACATCCTCGAAAAAGTTCCATAAACCCGGTTGCAGTGCCGTAAAGGACGTAAAACCGCAGAACAAAAAAGAGGTTAAAAAAACGAGAAGCGAGCTTATAAGCGAGGGCTATGAGCCCTGCGGAGGTTGTAAGCCTTAAAAATTTACAAATTTGCTCTTTAAAAATAAAACAAAGTGTGATATACTCTTTTTGTATAAAATTTCAGAGGGATCGTAATGGGAAAAAACGAAGCAGTTTATAAAAAAAGAAAAGTTAAAAAGGGTTCTCACGAAAGAAAACCGTCAACGGCTTCCTATGAGCAGGAGGCCTATTACGGCAACGCAAAATACGGTGAGGACGAGTATATTGATATAAACAGTTTTTCCACCGTAAAAAAGGAAAAACCGAAAAAGACCCCCAAAACCTTTATAGGCAGATTTTGGGAAAAAAGGGAAAAGTGGCAGAAAATCGTTATTATAGCCGTTTTGGTGCTTGCGATTTTATGCTCTGCGGGTTACGCCGTTTTCAATTACTATGCCTCGAAAATCAACCGCGATGATGATTTTAATAAGCTTAACGATGCAGACCTCGGTATTGATTCGGTAATTGATGAAAACGTATTCAATATTGCCCTTTTCGGTATTGATACAAGAGATGTTAACGGAACACAGAGTAACAGTGACTCAATGATGATTTTGAGCCTTAATAAAAAGAACAATACCATAAAGCTTGTTTCAATTATGAGGGATAGCTTCGTTCCCACCGAGCGAAACGGTCAGAAAATTTATGCCAAAATAAATGCCGCCTATTCCTATGGCGGACCCGCAAATGCGGTTAAAACGATAAATAAGTGCTTCGGCCTTGATATAAGCGAGTATGCAACGGTTAATTTCTTCGGTATGGCGGATATTATAGATGCAGTCGGCGGAGTTTACTGTAAGGTAACATACGATGAAATTCACTGCAAAATAAGCATAAACGAGCATATCCGAAATCAATGCCATTCCCTTAAAATAGACCCCACGCCCTATCTTGTTAAAAAAGAGGGCGAGCAGCTTTTAAACGGTATTCAGGCGGTAGCTTATGCGAGAATAAGATATGCTAAAAACTGGCAGGGAACAAGCAACGATTTCGGCAGAACCGAGCGTCAGCGCTATGTAATGCAGCAGCTTCTTGATAAGGCGCTCGAAATGGATTTTTCGAGCTATCCGAGCCTTGTAGACAAGCTGGCTCCCCTTGTTAAAACCTCCTTCAGCAATAAGGAGCTTTTGAGTCTCGCTTCCTTCCTCCGCCAGAAGCCCACCATGGAAACAAGTCGTGTGCCCTCGAATGAGTATATTATAAACTCCGATTTCAGACCCTACGGAGGTTCAACCGTTTATTATAACTACGAATATGCCGGCAAGGTGCTCAAAGCATTCCTTTATGACGGTATAACTCCCGAGGATTATATTAAGCAAAACGGTGTGGATAAAACCGAGTGGTTTAATGTTAAATCGGGAGGCGGCAGCATAAAAACCACATCGAAATCAAATTCGGGCAGTAAAAAGCAGAATGATGATGACGATGACGAGCCACTGCCGGTTGAAAGCGAAATGCCGGTTGAGAGCGAACCCGAAATCGGCGATACTTCAAGCGGTGAGCCGGTTACAAGCGAAACCGTAAGTGAGGCGCCCGAAGTTTCGAGTGAAATAACCGTAAGCAGTACGGAAACATCGGAAACCGAAACAACAGAAGAATAAATACAGCCTGCCGAATTCATTGCGAATTCGGCAGGCATTTTTTTATCCGTTTTTGATTATTCTTAATTGATGCTTACTTTTTGCGGGGCGACAGTTTTCGACAAAATCCTTTACTTTTTTTATTATTGTAGTATAATTAAAATGAATTTTTATGCAAGGGGAAATATTCTTGGCAAGTATAAACGATTTTTTCAAAAAGGCGAGCTTCAAAGGCGAAGTGGCAACGGTTTTTCTGATGCCGCTTGTTATGACATATTATGAACTCGTATTTAAAATTTCAACCTCCGATAAGGCTTTTTCACTCGGTACATTGTTCACGGTAATTTACAGTATAGCCATCGGTCTTTTCCTTTATTTGCTATGCTCGATTTCCAAAAAAAGAAAAACAAACCGCATAATTGCAATCTGTATTATGATAGTTTTGGCGGTTGTCTTTTTAATTGAATATTTTGTTTTCAAGCAGTTTAAGATTTTCTATGATGTAAATACCGTTCTGGGCGGCGCCGGCGGGGTTGCTACGGGATTTTGGAAAGAAACTCTTGCCCTTATTTTCTCGTGGGACGGTTTGCTCAAAATCGCGCTTTACGCTCTGCCTATAATCCTCTATAGTTATCTCGGCAAGCTTTTTGCACCCGCCAAGGGAACAAACGCCTGCCGCAGAATTTTTGCGGCGTTGCTTGCCCTTATTATTACCCTTTTAAATACCGGCATTTTGCTTATAACCCCTGTGGGAGATAAATACAGCAAGGAATATAATTTCCAGGACGCCGTTTCAAATTTCGGACTTATTACGGCTCTGCGTCTCGATATTTTCAAAGGGGACGACAGCGGAGAATTCACAGAGCCCGAAAAGGAAAACGAAAACAGCGAAAGCAGTGGCTCAAAGCCGGTTGTAGACCCCATAATCTATAAAGATAATGTTATGAATATAGATTTTGATGCTCTTTCCAAAAACGCCTCGAAAAAGCTTCGTGATTTGGATAAATATGTTGCGTCCCTTACTCCCTCGAAGCAAAACGAGTATATCGGTATGTTTAAGGGCAAAAACCTTATATTTATAACTGCCGAGGCATTTGCCGCCGAGGTTATCGACCCCGATATTACCCCAACCCTTTACCGTATGGCAACCAAGGGCATAAACTTTACCGATTATTACCAGCAGGCCTCCTCCGGAACTACGGGCGGCGAGTATCAAAACCTTTTCGGTATGTTGCCCACGGCGGGCGGAATGTCGGTAAAGAATACGGCAACACATAATAACTATTTCACAATGGGAAATCAGCTGAACCGCCTCGGTTATTACGGCAAGGCGTATCATGCCAACTCGCATACATTCTATGACCGCAATAAAACCCATATTAACCTCGGCTATAGTGACGGTTTTATGGGCTACGGCAGCGGAATGGAGAAGTATGTTCAGAATTTGTGGCCGCAAAGCGACATCGAAGCAATTAAAGGAATTTTTTCCGAGTGCTCAGATAAGGAACATTTTAATATATATTATATGTCGGTAAGCGGTCATAACAATTATTCCACCACCTCCAACAGTATGACCAAGAAAAACTGGGAGGTAATAAACAATATCCCTAAGCTTAAGGGAAAAAGCGATGAGATAAAGGGTTATTATGCCGCACAGTATGAGCTCGATAAGGCGCTCGAATATCTTATCGGTGCCCTCGAAGAAAAGGGAATTGCCGATAACACCGTAATCTGCATAGCGGCAGACCATTTCCCTTACGGACTTGATAACGATGCCAAAATCGGCAATATGCCGTATTTGTCCGAGCTTTACGGCTATAACGTAGATACTACGATGAAACGAGACCATAACCGCCTTATTATATGGAGCGGTTGCCTTGAAGAAAAAGATCCGATAATAGTTTCTTCGCCCACATCGAGCCTCGATATATTGCCCACCCTTTCAAACCTTTTCGGAACCGAATTCGATTCACGTCTTCTCCCGGGTCGTGATGTATTTTCCGATGCCGAGGCGCTCGTTTTCAATACCGGATATGATTGGAAAACCGATCTCGGTACATATACCTCCTCAACCGGTGAATTTGTTGCAAATGAGGGAGTTACGGTGCCCGAGGGATATGTGGAGCGTATAAAGGGCGTTGTAAGAAATAAGATAAAATTCTGCACCGATGCCCTCGATACCGATTATTACGCCCATCTTTTCGGTAAAAACAAATAAAAAACGTCAATTAAAATTGTTCAAAATTTTTATAAAAATCTTTTGAAAAATATTGATTTTTTATCTAAAATGTTGTAAATTATATTTAGA
>JAGHTJ010000050.1 GCA_018065375.1 Candidatus Equinaster intestinalis
GTATTATATGCTTCCTGCTGTTCGTCTGTAAGATTTATCGGAGTAAGCTTACCGAAGGCCTTTACGCCTTTTGGTATGCGGTAAAGGGTTTGCTCATAGTATTCGGCAACACCTTTTTTAACGAGGCTGTCGATAACCGCTGTGCTCATACCCGTAAAATACCGCAGTTCCTTAACACTTACATTTTTGAATGTTATAAGCGCTTTGGCAAGGCTTTGCTGTTTTTCGGTGAGCTTATATGCGGAAAGCTCGCTTTCGCTGACTTTCGCTCTGACAGATTTGAGTGTTGCGTCCTTCATTTTGCGAACAGCATCGGTATTTTTTGTTACCGCGCCTTTTTTAAGCAAAGCCGACAGCAGTGACGGCGCAGGCAGCTCCAGATCACCGAGAATTTTAGTAAGCTCGGCAGAGCCGCCGCGAAGCATAAGGTAATCGAAAACCTTTTGCTCGGCATCGGTTAGTGTGCCGCTAAACTCTCTGACAACCGAAAAGCTATCAACGATTTTGAGGCTTATGCCAACGGGCAAAACCGCGTTTACCGCATCAAAATAAGTGCAGAAAAGCGTTTCGTGCAGCCATTCGCAGAGCTTTAACATTTCGTCACTCAAAATGGGCTCGGCATCGGCAACCTTAGAAATGCTCTTTAAGTTTTCGGTGCTTTCATCTTTAATATACAGCACCATACCCTGCCTTTCGGCATTGCCGTTTCCAAACGGAACTATAACGCGGCAACCGGGTTTGCAAGCCTTTTCGCAAAGGACGGGAACAGCATAATCGTAGGGCTTATCAAAGCTGTATGCGGTTTTTTCGAGAACAACACCCGCTACCATTTTAAGCCCTCCCAAATTTTTTTAATCAGTCATCAAGCTTTGCGGCAAGCTCGTCAATGGCGAGACTAACCGGCTTTTCGGTGATAATTTCACCGTCTGCATTGGCTTTCTCGGAGATTTTGCGAGCCTTGGCGGCTACCTCGAGAACAAGTCTGTAACGGTTATCATAACCGCCGATAAGTTTTCCTATTGCGGGATTTAACATTTTTCAAGCACCTCATCAATAATATATTTTTTTCTTTCTATCTTAAGCCTTTCGCTAAGAATTACACTGATAAAATCGTTTACGGCATCACTTAAAACATCATTTACAACTATGTAGTCGTAAGCCTTTGCCGCCTTTATTTCCGCTATTGCGGTTTTAAGCCTTTTTTCGATAACCTCGGGCGCATCGGTACCCCTGCCCGTAAGGCGCTGCCGCAGAATTTCAAATGACGGCGGCATAATAAACACGCTTACGGCATCGGGCATTTTTGCCCTGATTTTTTCTGCGCCGTTTACATCGATTTCCAGAATAACATCCTTGCCCTCGTTTAACCAATTTTCAACCGGGGCTTTGGGTGTTCCGTAGAAATTTCCGCAAAACTCGTTATATTCGAGCAGTGCATCGTTTTCTATCATTGCCTTAAATTCGGGAACCGATATAAAGTGATACTTTTCGCCCTCGGTTTCGCCCGGGCGCATTGGCCTTGTGATAGAAGATATCGAAAGCATTATTTCGGGGCGGGCCTTAAAAACCTCGCCCAAAATTGTATCTTTACCCGAGCCCGAGGGACCGGAAATTATAAACAGCTTGCCTTTATTCATCTTCCTCGTCCTCATTTTCTTCCATTTCCTCATCGGAGAGTTTATTTGCAACGGTTTCGGTCTGGAGATAGGTAAGGATTATCAAATCACTGTCGGTAATTATTACGGCGCGCGTTCTTCTGCCGTGGGTAGCATCAATAAGAGTGCCCTTTTCCTTTGCCTCCTGCACTATTCTTTTAATGGGAGCCGATTCGGGGCTGACTATTGCCACCATTCGGTTTGCCGCCACCATATTGCCGAAGCCTATGTTAACAAGTTTCATATTTACACCCTATTCTATATTCTGAATTTGCTCGCGGATTTTTTCGATTTCGGATTTAATATCCACTACTTTTGAAAGTATCTCGGAATCCTGCGCCTTGGAGCCTATGGTGTTGGTTTCTCTGTTCATTTCCTGAACAATGAAATCGAGCTTTCTGCCAACGGGCTCGGTGAGACTCAGCATATCGGTAAACTGCTGCATATGGCTGCGCAGTCTTACGGTTTCTTCATCTACCGCAACCTTATCTGCAAATATTGCGGTTTCGGTTATAATGCGCTGTTCGTCAATATCGGTGCTCGAAAGAATCTCTTTGATTTTTTCCTCAAGCCGCTGCCTGTAAAGCTTAACGGTTTCGGGAGAGCGCTCCTCAATAAAGGCGACCTTTTCCTTAATTCCTTCGATTTTTCCTACGAGGTCGCGGCAGAGCCGCTCGCCCTCAATTTTGCGCATATTAAGAAAAACATCAATAGCGCCGTTTACGGCTTCTGTTACCGCCGCCTCGAGCTTTTCTTCATCAAGCTCGGTTTTCTTATAGGTAAAAATTTCGGGGCTTGAGGCAAGTAATGAAACCTTTGCATCGTTTTTAAGCTTGTACTTTTTGGAAAGAGCTTTGAGGGCATCCATATATGCATCGGCATAATCGGTGTTGATAATCAGCTCACCCGAGCCGCCCTTTGTTTCGAGATTTATATAAAGCTCTACCTTGCCCCTCGATATACGCTCGTTGCAAAGCTTTTTAAGCTTATCCTCCAAAAATGAGCAGGAGCGCGGCATACGCACCGAAAACTCAAAATATCTGTGATTAACGCTTCTTATCTCAGCAGTGATTTCGGTATTTTCGCAGGTAGAGTTTCCTCTGCCGAAACCCGTCATACTGTTTGCCATACTAATCCCCCATAATATATATA
>JAGHTJ010000191.1 GCA_018065375.1 Candidatus Equinaster intestinalis
ATATTTTACTATATTTTATTACTTTTTACAACATTTTTATTGACTTTTTTAAAAATTTAAGTAAAATATAAAAATGAAACTCATTTTCAAATTGGAGTGAAAAAATTGGCACAAACTAATAATTACAACACCCGCCAGCGCAGAATTATCGAGCAGAGCATGGCAGATAATAAGGACAAGCATCTCACCGCCGATGATTTGGTGGATATTTTGAGAAAGAACGGTCAGAATGTCAGCCGCACCACCGTTTACAGAACACTTGAAAAGCTGGTAAGCGAGGATAAGGTTCGCAAGTATCTTTTCGAGCGAAACGAAAGCGCCTGCTACCAGTTTCTCGAAAACGGAAAGACCTGCCACGAGCATTTTCATCTTAAATGCACCGTTTGCGGCAGACTCACCCACCTCGATTGCGAGCATATAAAAAATCTCTGCTCCCATATTTTAGATGACCACGGCTTTACGGTGGACCTCTCAAAAACCGTGCTTTACGGCGTATGCAGGGAATGCAAGGAGAAAACGGTATGAAAAGGATAGCGCTGTGTCTGCTTTGCATTTTACTGCTTTGCGGTTGCTCGGCGGTAAAGACAAACGAAAACGGGAAAATAAAGATAGTAACCACGCTTTTCCCCGAATACGATTTGGCGCGCGCAGTAGCAAAGGACAATGCCGATATAACCGAGCTTTTACCGGCAGGGCAGGATATTCATTCCTTCGAGCCCACCCTTACCGATATAGCAAATATTAAAAACTGCGATGTTTTCATCTATATCGGCGGAGAAAGTGACGAATGGGTGGAAAAAATACTTGCCAATATGAAAAGCGCCGATTTTGCGGTGATAAAAATGTGCGATTATGTAAACCTCGTTACCGAGGACGGTGAGGAGGACGAATATGATGAGCACATCTGGACCTCCCCCGAAAATCTTATAAAAATGCTTTATGCCACCACCGATGTATTATCGGAGAAATATCCCGATAAGGCGGAAGAATTCGGCATCAACCGCGATGAATATGAGAAAAAAATACGCAAAGCCGATGATGCGATTAAATCTGCTGTAGCTTTAGCGGATAAAAAGTTTATAGCCGTTGGCGACCGCTTCCCCTTTAAATATTTTACCGAATATTACGGCCTTTCCTATGTTGCGGCATTCGGCGGCTGTGAGCACGATACCGATGCAGATATTTTAACGGTTGCCAAAATAATAAATGCGGTAAAGGAAAATAATTTAAAGGCGGTTTACAAAATCGAAATGAGCTCGGGTGCGGTGGCAAATACCGTCTCGGAAAAAACCGGTGTTCCGGTAAAGGAGCTTCATTCACTTCACAATGTTACAAAGGAAGATTTTCAAAAGGGTGTAACTGTGGTTGACATAATGTATAGAAACGCGGAGGCGTTAAGGTAAAATGGAACTTATAAGAGTAGAAAATTTATGTAAAAGCTTTTCGGGAGTACCGGTTCTCGAAAACCTGAATTTCACGGTGGAAAAGGGTGACTCGCTCTATGTTGTAGGCGAAAACGGAAGCGGCAAAACCACCCTTATAAAGATACTGCTCGGTCTTAAAAAACAGACGAGCGGCAGTATTAAATTTGTTTTAAATCAGTCTAAAATCGGCTATCTTCCGCAGATAAGCGATATTCAAGCCGACTTCCCCGCAACGGTAAAAGAGGTTGTGATGTCCGGCTTTTTAAACCGAAAAGCCCTCTCCCCTTTTTATTCGGCGGAGCAAAAGAAAAAAGCCGCCAAGATAATGGAGCGGCTCGAGCTTACCGATATTAAAAACTGCTCGTTCCGTTCACTTTCGGGCGGACAAAAACAGCGAACTCTTCTTTGTCGCGCTCTCTGTGCGGCAGACGGCATACTGCTTCTCGATGAGCCTACAAACGCTCTCGACCCCCTCGCCGTTGCCGAGTTTTACGAAATTATTGAGCATCTCTGCAAAGAAGGTATGACCCTTATTATGATTTCCCACGATGTCAGCTGTGCCGTTCACCACGGAAACAAAATACTGCACCTCGGAAAAGACGGATATTTCTTCGGCACAAGCAAGGAATACATCTCCTCGCCGCAGGGCAAAAAAATGCTTACGGAGGGTCATCACCATGATTAAAGAGCTTTTCAGCGTTTATGATATAGTAATTTTTGCGGTAATTACCGGCGCTCTCGTTTCGGTATCTGCCGCGCTGCTTGGCGTAAGCCTTGTTCTTAAAAGATTTTCAATGATAGGAGACGGTCTTTCTCACGTGGGCTTCGGTGCTTCGGCGGTTGCCCTCGCATTCGGATTTACCCCTCTTTACGTGTCTGTTCCCGTAACGGTTGCCGCCGCATTTTTACTGCTTCGTCTCGATAAAAACAGCAAAATAAAGGGCGATGCTCTTATTGCTGTGGTTTCGAGCAGTGCCCTCGCAATAGGCTACACCGTAACAAAGCTTTCGGGCGGCGCAAATGTGGATATAAGCAGTTTTATGTTCGGCAGTATCTACACCATAACTAAAAGCGATATGATAATCACCGTTATACTTTCTGTGATTATGATTGCCCTTTATTTCATATTCTATAATAAGCTTTTCTCGGTGACCTTTGATGAAGAATTTGCACGGGCTACCGGTATAAAGGTTGAACTTTACAAGGTACTTCTTGCCTGCCTTACCGCAGTTACGGTGGCAGTAGGTATGCGACTTATGGGGGCGCTTTTGATGTCGAGCCTGATTATATTCCCGGTGCTCACCGCCTCAAACTTCTGCAAGAGCTTCCGTGGAGTTATAATTTCGAGCCTCATTTCCGGCCTCGGCTGTTTCTTCGGCGGACTTCTTCTCTCCTTTTTCCTGCAGGCTTCACCCGGCTCGAGCGTTGTAATAGTAAGTCTTGCGGTTTTCCTTTTGGCGCTTTTGCTCGGCAAAATCATTAACGGCCGGAGGGTTTAATTATGCTCAACGACATTTTATTTGTACTTACAATGACCTTCGGAGTTTTCGTTCAAGCCCTCGCCGGCTTCGGCGGTCCCCTTTTTGCCATGCCGATAGGCATAATGCTCTGCGGCATAGGACTTGCCAAACCCGTTATGACCATTCTCGCCTGGCTCACCGGAATTACCGTTGTTATCACCGAATACAAATACATAAAGATAAAAGAGCTTATCAAAATGGTGGCCGTAATGCTGGTAGGTGTTTTGGGAAGCCTTTGGGTGTCCGACAAGATAAATCTGAACTTTCTGCTGATATTCTACGGCATAATCGTAGCGGGAATAGGCGCAAAGCGGCTCTTTGTAAAATCTAAAAAGGAAACCTCTCCCCTTATTCAGAATGTATCTTTGGGTCTTGCCGGAATTATGCAGGGACTTTTC
>JAGHTJ010000019.1 GCA_018065375.1 Candidatus Equinaster intestinalis
TAATAATATCAATTCTACCTTCTGCAAACCGCTTTTCGAGATTCGCCCGAGGAAAGATAAACCTTTCCTCGGCACGCACCCGGACTTTTCCATATCCCACCGGGATATGGAAATTTGCCTTTGGCAAACCGTCCTTTTCGAATCTCGTCCGGGGAACAATAACAAAAAAATAACGGTACACCGTTTGGTGTACCGTTATTTTTGGTGACCCGGACGAGATTCGAACTCGTGTTACCGCCGTGAAAGGGCGGTGTCTTAGGCCACTTGACCACCGGGCCTTATGGTGGCTGTAATTGGATTCGAACCAATGACACTGCGGGTATGAACCGCATGCTCTAGCCAACTGAGCTATACAGCCGTTTTTGTCGCTTGTGCGACTATGCTATTATATATTACCGACACGAGTTTGTCAATACTTTTTTGAAAAATTCTTAAAGCAATGCTTCGAGCTGTTCCTTTGTTTTATAGCCGACACTCGTATTGGTGATATTGCCCTCCTTAAAAACGATTACCGTAGGTATGCTGTTTATCCTGAATGCGGCGGCAAGCTCGGGCTGTTCATCAACATTCACCTTGCCAACCTTGATTTCGCCGTCTCTTTGGTCGGCAATCTCCTCAATCACGGGAGCTATCATCTTACACGGTCCGCACCAAACTGCCCAAAAATCAAGCAACACCGGTATATCCGATTTAAGAACCTCTTGTTCAAAATTCTCTTTAGTTATGATAATTTCGTTCATTTTCATTCTCCTTTTGATTTATAATAAAGCATACAATGGCAAAAACCTTCAAAATCGGGGTCTGCCATCTGTTCGCGAAACTCCTTGCAGATACATTTATTATCCTCGGTGATTTCACGCCGGCAGGGACAATATCCACCCCGGGCTTTGAGCCCATCTTTCACCGTTTTTACTATTTCCTTATCGGGATTAAGCGTGATTTTCATTAGTTTTCCCCTTGAAATTTCTTTTATACAATGATTATATCATACCGCCGCCAAAAAATAAAGTTACAAATCACGAAAAGTGTGTTATAATGTGAAGGAAAGGCAGGGAATATTATGAAAAAAATTTTTTGTATTATTATGGCTTTGCTCCTTACATTTGCATTTGTAGGTTGCAAGGCGGAAAACACGGCGGCAGAGCTTTCCGGCAAAACTGCCGAGGAGGTTCTCGATTGGGCTCTTTCGGTTGGAATTGAGGGAAACCTCAAATACGAATTTGAGTATAGCGACAGCGTTCCGGCAGGGCAGGTTGTCTCTCAAAGTCTAAAGAAGGGCGAAAGCCTCGAAAACGGAATTACCGTGGTGATTTCGCAGGGTGCCGCACCTACCGAGATAGTAGGCGGAACCGTGGCGGTTCCCAACTGCATCGGCAGACCTCTTTGCGAGGGTATCGAGGAATGCGCCTATGCCGGAATCGGCGAGGGCGAAACGATTTATAAAAAGAGTTCTCTCCCCACCGGCACGATACTGCTTACCGACCCGCTTCCGGGCAGTAATCTCGAATTTGATGCCGGCAGTGTGAACTTTATCTGCTCCGAGCAGATTGAAGGCTCAAAAAAGCTCGCGGTTTTCGTAAACTGGGAAAATGACGGTATCACCGAGCCGCAGGTAAGCATAAAGGCGTTTACGGGCGGCAAGGAGCTGACCGACAAGGCAAAAACCGTAGATTCAAACAAAAATAATACTGCGCTTTATTTCGAGGCGACAGGCGGTAAGCAGGAGCTTGAGATTACCATTAACGACACAATAACCAAAAAATACACCCTCGATTTTGATGCGGAAGAATACGAGGAAAAATAATACCGCGTTTTCGGCGGGCGGAGCAGGGCGCAAGCCCTGCTTTTTGTGTTCTTTGAACACAATTCTTTTGCGCTTTGCGCAAAATCGCCGCCCGCCGAAAAAATTCAGCATACAAAAAATAAATGGGAGGGCACAGCCCTCCCTGATTTTTATTCAGCAAATTTACCACTTATAATTAACGTTATGCAATCCGCCTTTACCGACAAAACCGATTTGTTTGAAATCGTCCATATTATGTCTTACGATATAATCAATATACGAAGCGGTGAGCTGTGCCGAAACAAGATAACCTGCCGCGCCCATGTGTCCGCTCATATAGAAAAGCTTGCAGAATTCGCTGTCATGCACCGGGCCGTAGGTGAAAAGGTCGATAATATAGGTGTTATCAAAAAGCTCGGCAATCTGATAGATATAATCCTTGAGCATTACGGCAAACTTTCCGTAGGCATCATCGGTGGAGCCGGTTGAGGGTCTTGTTACGAGGAAAAACTTTGCATTGGGTGAAATTTCCTTGTAACGCTGAATTATTTTACAGTAGTAGCCTACAAAGGTTTCCTTGTTGTTGTGCCAGTCGTTAAGGTCTACATCGCTTATATCTCCGGGCACCATATCAGGCTCCCAGGTCGATAAATCGTTACAGCCCATTGCGATTATATAAGCCTGCGCCGCCTTATCGGGGTTCCAGAAATCGTTGGCATCGGCGAAGGTTTCGGTATATTCCTTTGCGGTCATACCGCCGCGGGAAAAATTATATACGGTATTGCCGCACATACGCGCCATATACTGTCCCCAGGAATATTCGAAATAATCGTTAAACCCTTTTTTGCCCTCTTCGTCAAGCGAAACGTGCTCGCCCGAGGACATACTGTCTCCCACGCAGGCGATGGTTCTGAAAATCCGGCAGAAGCCGCCGTCACTCACCAGATTATCGAGAGGTTTTTCGTTGGGGTCGGTGTTAATTATGCGGGACAAATCAAACATAAAAAAGAAGCTCCTTTTCGGTTTTTCTTAACTTAATTATACAATTAAACCGAATATTGTCAATTCTTAAATTGACAAATGAGGAAAAATGGGTTATAATATCTGCGTCTGACAAACATATTCATTAAGGTTAGTGAAGTGATGAAAATGGCAAACGGTAAAAAAAGCGGATATAAAGTCGTTAAAAGACTTTCTGATATATTTTTCAGCTTACTCGGTTGTTTGTTCCTTATTCCTTTAACAATTATACTTAAAATCGTCTATATGATTACGGGCGATTTTGCACCGATATTTTACTGCCACAAAAGGGTGGGTAAAAACGGAAAGATTATTCACATCTTAAAGTTCCGTTCAATGGTGCCCAATGCTGACAGAGTGCTTAAAAAGCTCCTTAAAAAGCCCGGCTATAAAGCGGAATGGAGTAAAAATCAAAAGCTGGATAAGGACCCGAGGGTCACAAAACTCGGCAAAGTTTTACGCAAAACTTCAATAGATGAAGTGCCGCAGTTTATAAATGTGCTTAAGGGCGAAATGTCGATTATAGGTCCGCGTCCGCTCATGGTGGGCGAACTCGAAAATCACGGTGGCGACCCCAAAATTTATACAAGCGTTCGTCCCGGTATTACGGGCTGGTGGGCGGCAAACGGCAGAAGCGAGACTACCTACAAGGAAAGACTCGAACTCGAATATTATTATATTGAAAATTTAAGTCTGCAACTCGATATTAAATGTGTTTTCCGCACGATAGCGGCAGTAATTACCAAAAAAGGAGCCAAATAAGGTGGATATAAAGGTTATCGTAGCATCACACAAAAAATACGAAATGCCGACAGATAAAATGTATGTACCCGTTCAGGTTGGCGCAGAGGGCAAAGAGGATATAGGATTTACTCCCGATAATGTGGGGGAGAATATATCATCTAAAAATCCGAATTTCTGCGAGCTGACGGGTCTTTATTATGCCTGGAAAAATATAGATTGCGAATATTTGGGGCTTGCGCATTATCGGCGCCATTTTAAGGGTAAAAATGGATTTTTAACCCTTGAAGAAGCCGAAAAGCTCTTTACCGAAACTGATGTTATTCTTCCGAAAAAACGGAATTATTATATTGAAAGCCTCTATTCTCATTATGAGCATACGATGTATGTTGAGCCGCTCGATATTGCCGGCGAAATCATAAAGGAAAAATATCCGCGGTATTTTGCCGAGTTTGAGAAACTCAAAACGAGAAAAAGCGCGCATATGTTTAATATGTTCATTATGAAAAAGGAAATATTAAACGGCTATTGCGAATGGCTTTTCGATATTCTTTTTGAGCTTGAAAACCGTGCGGCAGGCTCTCAGTATGATGATTTTCACGCTCGTTTTTACGGCAGAGTCAGCGAACTGCTTTTCGATGTTTATTTGCTTACAAACGGTATAGGAGGAGTGGAGGTTCCGCTTTTGTATACCGAAAAGGTTAATTGGTGGAAGAAGGGAACGGGCTTTTTAAGGGCTAAATTCTTCGGCGAAAAATATGGTAAAAGTTTTTGAGGTGCAGTATGCAGGAGCTTAAAATTTGGGATAAGGAAATCCCGTATTTTGACGAAAAAATCAATAACGAAGCCAACAGCGGTATAAATACAATACGCTTTTTCAGCGCCGGCAAAAAAGAAAAGGTGCCCACCGTTGCGATTTTCCCGGGCGGGGGCTACTCCATTCGAAGTAGTGATAAAGAGGGTACGCAGGTTGCCGAAATGTTTAATAAAGCGGGCTATAATGCGGCGGTTATCGAATACAGGGTTACACCTTATTATCACCCCTGCGAATTGCTTGACGGTCAGCGTGCCATAAAGGTTTTGAGATATAATGCAGATAAGCTCGGTATTGATGAAAATAAAATTCTCGTTTGCGGATTTTCGGCGGGCGGAAACCTTGCCGGAATAACTGCCGTAAAGGAGGATATATGCAATATTTACGAAGATGAAATTGATAAGGTAAGCGCCAAGGTAAACGGCGCAATACTTTGCTATCCGGTTGTTTCGGCAGATGAAAGCATTGCTCATATCGGTTCTTTCAGAAATATGCTCGGACCCGCTATTGACCGAAAAGATGAGTTTTCTGTTGAAAAGCTGATAAATAAAAACAGTTGTCCGTTCTTTATCTGGCATACCGCAGAGGACGATTGTGTGCCGGTTCAGAATTCATTCCGTCTTGCCGATGCGCTCATTAAAAACAAGGTTCCCTGCGAGCTTCATATTTATCCTTTCGGATATCACGGATTGGGACTCGGCGGAGAAATAAGCCATGTTAAATCCTGGGCGCCACTTGCCGCAAAATGGATAAAAGATACAATAGAATAATTTTAATTGCCGCTTTTTTGCAAGCGGCAATTTTTTATAAACAAAAGTATTGAAAATTTTTTCGGGCTATGATATATTTATAATATATAAAAGGGGGAACCTAAATGAAAAGAATTTTATGTATTTTACTTGCAATTGCCATGATTTTTGCACTTTGCTCATGCAAACTTCATTTCGGAGGAACTACCATAAAAACCGATGATACCACAAGCGGTACAACCTCCAAGAAGAACACCGGAAACAAATCGGATAAAAATGAGAGTCAATCAGAAGATGACGATGACGATACTGATGACGATGACGACACCTCTCAAGTTGATGATGATGACGACACCGATGACGATGATGATAACGATGAGGATCCCAATGCCTGGAATTTCAATAATACATACTATAAGCTTACCAATGATAAGAAGCTTACGGTAGGTTATATCGGCGGCTCGGTTACGGTTGGCACCGGCGGCGACACCCAAAACGGTTGCTGGAGAGCCTACACTACAAAATGGCTTAAGGATACTTATAAAGCCGATGTTACCGAAATAAATGCGGCAATGGGCGGTTCTTCGTCAGTTTGGGGCGCACCGCGTTATCAGAACTGGATTTTAAGCAAAAAGCCTGACCTTGTTTTCATTGAATTCTCAATAAACGATTTCTATAATTCGAATTCTACCGGTTTTCCGGGCGAAGCCGAAAGCGCAATGCTGATGGATTCTATGATTCGTCAGACCCAGAAACAATTGCCCAACTGTGATATAGTTGTTGTTACGGTTGTTGACAGTACAACTATAAAGCAGGGTAATAAAAATGCAGACGGTCATAAAAAGGCCGCCGAATACGAGGGCGTTCTTTATCTTGATGTTACCGAGTCGCTTCTCAAAAAGGTTACACAAAACCTTACAAACTGGGGTAAATACTTCAATAACAGCGATGCCGTTCACCCCAACGCCGATGGCTACAAGATTTATTCGGATTATATAACCTCCGAGCTTGCTCAAAAATTTGAAGAAAGTGCCGCGGCAAAGCCGAGCGGACTTAAAGCACATACCGTACAGTCGAAGCCCTATAACGCGAATGTTCCCGAAAAGTATACCTTGATTTACGGTAAAGACCTTAAATACGATAAGGCTAAATGGGCTCTTAAGGACGGTGTTTCCGGTAATAAGTTCGGCTCATCGTACATTTACGCCAAGGAAACCGGAGCTTCCGTTTCCTGCGAGTTTACCGGCAATACGGTATCCATCTTCGGTGTATTTGCGGCAGGCAGCAAGATTGAAGTAACTGTTGACGGCGGCGCAAAGAGCAAAACTATTGCTTCCGATAAGGCGGCAGGAGAGGTACTGCTCTGGACCGACCTTGAAAACACCAAGCATACCCTTACGGTTAAGGTAACCGGCAAGGTTGAGAATGATAAGACCTGTCAGCTTTCATGTATCGCGGCAGGCACAAGATAAAAGACCAAATAAGGGATAAAAATATGAAAAAAATAATCAGTATTTTGCTTGTTTTGGCATTGACCCTTATGGGACTTTGCGGCTGTACGAAGGAAGAGGGCAATACAGATAATAAATCGTCTGAAGCTACCGGAGTAGAGGTTGACCCTAACGATAAAAACCTCAACATTGTAGGCGATATAGCTTCTCTTAAAACCGTAACCGCCAAGGAATCCTTTGCTTCGGCAAGAACCTTTACCGAAGGCAAGGCTGTACCCTGGACCTTTGATAACACATATTTTAAGCTTAAAAACAAAAAGGAGCTTAATATTGCATATACCGGCGGCTCGGTTACGGTTGGTACCGGCGGCGATATGAAGAAGGATTGTTGGCGAGTTTATCTTAACAACTGGTTTAAAGAGCAATATCCCGATGCTACGATAAACGAGATAGGCGCCTATATCGGTGCTACGAGCTCAAGCTGGGCAATAGCCCGCTTTAAGCGCGAGGTTATCGAGAAAAAACCTGACCTGCTTTTCATCGAATATTCGGTAAACGATATTTATACCGGACTCAACGGTGATACAAGCGCATCTATTATGGACGGTATGATAAGGTCGCTCAATGCGGCTGTTCCCGAATGTGAAATAGTTGTAATATCGGTTCCGGATAACGGCACTATTGACGGTAGCTCTATGGCCCGAGATGCTCACATGAACACCGCACAGTATAACGGTGTGCTTTGGCTCGATATGGCGGTACCGCTTAAAGAGGCAATGCAGAAAAACGGTAAGGGTTGGAAAGACTATATTACCGATAGCGTTCATCCCAATCCCGATGGATATAAGGTTTATGCCGATTATATTGAAAAGGTGCTTTCCGAAAAGCTCAGCGAATGTGAAAAACGCGATATAAGCGGACTCGTAAAACATACCGTTCCCGAAAAACCGTATACCAGCAACAGCAATCTGAAAAATCAGACACTCTGGTTCGAGGATTTGAAATTTGACGATACCATGTGGAGAAAAGGCAGTACGATGAAGAAGCTTTACTTCGCCGGCCAGTATCCCACACTCCGCAGTAAGGAAGTGGGCGCAACCCTTACCTTCCAGTTTGAAGGCTGTTCCTTTGCGGTGTTCGGAGATTTCAAGAAGGGCGCTGATGTTAAGTTTACGCTTGACGGCGGCAATGAAACTGCGATAGGTATGGCAAAGGATAATTCGGGAGAAAACCTGATTTATGATAATCTTGCTCCCGGTGTAAAGCATACCGTAACTATGACGGTAGAGGGCAAAGGCCTTTGCGGATTAGTTGCAGTTTATATGGGATAAATTAAAAGTCCGTGAGGTTCCCCTCACGGACTTTCGCAAAAAAGGAGATTGTTTTATGAAAAAACTAATCTGTATAATGCTGGTTTTCAGTATGATTTTCGGGCTTGCCTGCGGTTGCTCGGGAAATTCCGATGAACCCGGCAGCAAAACCGATAGCTCCTCTGCTACCGAAAAATCGGGCGAGGTTAAGTTTTTAAGCACGAGAAAATATCAAACGGGGGAGGGCACACCCTGGAGCTTCGATAATACCTATTATAAGCTTGCCCATGATAAAAAGCTCAAGATAGGATATATCGGCGGCTCGGTTACGGTGGGCACCGGCTCGGAGAATGGCGAATGCTGGCGCGAGTATACCACAAAGTGGTTTAGGGATAACTACCCGAATGCCGAGGTTACCACAATAGATTCGGGCTACGGCGGCACGAGCTCACTTTGGGGTCTTGCAAGATTGCAAAGTATGATAATCGACCTCAATCCCGACCTTGTTTTTGTAGAATTTTCGATAAACGACCTTTATAACTACATATCCGAGGACCAGAGCGCCGCAATTATGGAGGGCATCATTCGCAAGATAAACGCCAAATTGCCCAACTGCGATATTGTGATAATCAGCGTTGTTGATAATCAAACCGTGGTTTCGCAGTCGCTTAATGCAAAAATGCACAGCGATATAGCAAAATATTACGGTATAAGCTGGCTCGATATGGGAGTTCCGATGAACGAGGCAATGCAGAAAACCGGCAAAAAGTGGGCTGATTTTGCTTCGGATTCGGTTCACCCGAATAAAGAGGGTTATAAAATTTACGGCGACTATATCGAAAACTACCTTGCCGGCAAGCTGAAAGAAAGCGCCGGAAGAAATCCGGGCAAGCTTACTGCCCATAAGATGCCCGATCTGCCATTTACCGATAATTCGGCGCTTAAGGGCGAAACAATTTGGGCAAAGGATATACCGGCGGATTCTGCTACATGGGAATATTTGGAGAGTCAAACGGCAAAATACGGCAAATATTCAATTCGCGGCAAAAAGGGAGCAGAGCTGGAGCTTGAATTCAGCGGAAGCTTCATAGCGATATTCGGAGATTTTAACCGCGCTCAAATGGACTGCACATTAGACGGTCAATGTGAGCGGAAGCTCGGCTATAAAGAGGAGCTCGGAGAGGTTATGCTTTATGATAATCTTGACCCGAATGAAAAGCACACCCTGAAAATCAAGGTAAACGGCTCACGCGCCAGAATAACGGCATTTTTAATCGGATAACGATTGAAGAAAAAACAAAAGAGGTTGCGTTGCAACCTCTTTCATTTTTTTAATATCTCTGTTTTATTACCAAAGACCGGGCAACCAACCGGAATCGTCATTGGAGACTACATAAGAAACGGAGTTTCTCGAAACGGTTGATTCAGGCTTTGAGGGAGCATCGGAAGTGCTCGTTGAGGGTGTTTCGGAAGGAGTTGCCGATACATCGGTCGAAGGCTCGTTTCCCGAAACGGCGGTGCTTGTTGAAGGATTGCTTTCGGTAGAAGTAATATCGGCGGTGGTGTTTGAATTATCATCATCGTCCTCTTCTTTTTCTTCTATCTTGATTTCCTTCTGCTCTTTATTGGCATCGTCAATAATTTCCTGCGGCTGTTTACCGCTTGAGGTCTTAACAAGAGAATTGATTATTTCGGTGATGGAAAGCTTTATAAGCTTTGCTTCGTCAAGGTCGTCCGACTGCTCGGCAATCTTTCTGCAAAGATAAGCCTTGGCATAGGAGGCATTGTTTTCCTTGGCAAGCTGTTCGAGGTCTTCGGATTTAACCTTGATATACATACAGTAAACCTGCGCGTCCGAACCGGCTTCCTTAAGGGTTTCCTTGAATTGAGCCGAGAGCTGGTCGAAATCGGCTTCATTGCGGCTTTCAACCGCCAAAAGAACAATATTGTTTGCATCTCCGCCGATTTTCTTCGCCTCGATGAGGTTCTTTACATAGGCAAGAGCCGACTGCTTAAAGGGAACGAGGGTTGTGATGTTTGAAATTAGGTCGGCATCGGTTTTGTTTTCAACGGTTACACCGTTTACAATGTATCCCGATGTTGAAAGATTGAAATAGGCGGTTGGCTCTGTTTCAATCGTTACGGTTACCGAATCACTTGCAACCGGGTTTGTTTTTTCCTTTGAACCGGCAATAACAGCGGCAACGATGATTATTACGAGGATAAGAACCAATGCAATGCAGGTAATAATCAAATTACGATGCTTACCGAAAAGTCTGTTAGTCATAATAACTACTCCTTAAATAATAATTATTTACATCTATATTATACATAGTTTGCCGAGTTTGTCAACCGAGATTTACGCCCCTCCATATTTTGACATTTTTTGCGCCCCGAACACAACTTGTAGTAAAAAAATGTTATTCAAGGAATTTTTGTGCAAAACCTTAAAAAATCAGGCTACATTTTTTCACAAATTGTTCAATTTTGCTTGACATTGCCGCCCGAATTTGTTATTATTGAACAGTAAAGGTATAAGTATGGGTAATTGTCGGTTTTTCGCGAGTTTTCTCGAAAAATATAACATTTTACCATATTATCCGCAATTTACATTTTCGTTCTTTTTCGCCGAAGAACGTACATTTCAAAACAGGAGGAAGATACTATGAAGAAGTGCTTAAGCATCGTTTTGGCGCTGTTGTGCGCGTTGTCGGTATTCTCGGCAGCAGCATACGCCGAACCTGCCGAAGTTACTGAAAAGACCGATGGCACGCAGGAAATTGCCGTTCCTGCAGACACCGGCAGTGTTGAGTATGCAGATTACCTTGAAACAAACAAAAATCTCAAGGATGCAGAAAAAGCCGATGAAATTTTCATCAAGGGTAATTCATTTACCGCGAATGAGGGAGCTGTTGTTACGGCTGCCGATTTCACCGATGAAGAAAATGTTAAAAAAGACGGCGCAATAAAATGGGAAAAGGAAAAGGGAAGCCTTACATACACCTTTAATGTGGCAAAAGCAGGCTTTTATAC
>JAGHTJ010000018.1 GCA_018065375.1 Candidatus Equinaster intestinalis
TTGATACCTTTCGTGCATATCGGTCATAAATATAAAGAGATGCTGCATAAGGAAAACGGAAGCTAAAAATATACTTTTTCTTTTTCCCTTAAACCAAACAAAGAAAATGAATGCAATTCCGAGCAAAAGCATTATATATCCGAAAATGCTGAAGGAAATGCCGAAAACAAATTCGGTTGTATGGGGCTCCCAGTTAAGTCCCAGCACCGCATAAAGGTTTGCGGCGTTTACGGTGCAATACGGATAACTGCCGGTGCTTCCGAAATAAACATCGAAAATGAGAAAAGGTTTTCCTGCGCCTATGGAAAAAGGAACAAAAACTGCGGCAACTGTTAAAATTCCCGCCAAAACGCAGTAGAAGAAATCCCTTAATTTCTTTTCAATCAGTATATCAAACATTGCAATCAAAAATATCGGAGCTAAAAATGCACACTGATATTTTATCATACAAGCGCAGGCAAAAATTACGGTTGAAATAACCGGACGTCTTTTTAATAGAAAATAGAATGTAAGTAAAATTAAGAATGATAATACCGAATCGGTTTGTCCCCAAATTGTGGAGTTAAAGAAAACAGAAGGATTTAAAAGCCATAAAGCCAAGGCGAAAATGCCGTAATTTTGGTCATCATCGGTTATCTTAAAAATCAGAAATGCGCTTAAAAGGTCAAAAACTATCGGTATCAGCTTTAAAAAGAACATATCCGCCATTTCGAAAACATCGGGCGGAATTATTCTGTATAAAAGGCTTATAGGATATATTAGAACAACAAAAAGCGGCGGATAATCGAGCTTGATTTGGTCGGCTCTCGAATAGATGTTAAATAGACCGTTTTGTATATCAACTATCCATGTTCTGTACCAATAAAGGTCAAATGTATTGGTTACAAAAATTCCTATTGCAAGGCGGGTTGCCGCCGCAAAAAGAATTATGTATAATAAGAGCTTTCTTTTTTCAAACTTTACGGTAGCCTCCATTTTTACACCCTTTCCTAATATAAAACCGATGGTATTACCATCGGTTATTTTAAATCAAAATGCTTATTGCTTCTTTCAGGGTTTTAACTCCGATAATTTCAATATCGGCAGAACCCGAAATATTTTTAAGGTTTGATTTTGGAATTACGCAACGCTTAAAACCAAGCCTCTGCGCTTCCTTAATTCTTGAATCAACCCTTGAAACGGCTCTGATTTCGCCCGAAAGACCTATTTCACCGAAGCAAATTGTATCCTCTTTAATAGGAGTATCTCTTAATGACGAAACGAGCGACATTGCCACCGCTAAATCTGCCGCCGGCTCTTCAAGATGCAAACCGCCCACAATATTTACATAGGCATCGAGATTTGAAAAATAAAGTCCCTGCCTCTTTTCAAGCACCGCCAAAAGAAGATTTAAGCGGTTGTAATCAAAACCGGTAGCAGTTCTTCGCGGATTTCCAAATCCTGTAGAGCTTACAAGCCCCTGAACCTCGGCGAGAATTGGTCTTGTACCCTCGATTACGCAGGTTATACAGTCACCCGAAACATTGTTAATTCTGCCCGAAAGAAGCATTGCAGAAGGATTTTCAACCTCTGCAAGACCCGTTTCGTTCATTTCAAAAACTCCGATTTCATTGGTAGAACCGAAGCGGTTTTTGATTGAGCGCAGAATTCTGTAGGCGTGATTTTTTTCGCCCTCAAAATAAAGAACGGTATCAACAATATGCTCGAGAATTTTAGGTCCTGCAATATCGCCGCCCTTGTTTACGTGACCGACTAAAAATACCGGTATATCAAGGCTTTTGCCGACATTTAAGAGCGCCTTTGCCGATTCCCTAACCTGAACGATGCTTCCCGAAGAAGCGCCGAGCTCGGATATATTCATGGTTTGAATGGAATCAATCATAACAATATCCGGCTTACCCGAATTTATATATTCGCAAATAAGCTCAACATCGGTGTTCGCCATAACAAGGAGATTTTCGTTCTGAACGCCGAGACGCTTTGCCCGCAGCTTAATCTGTACTGCCGATTCTTCGCCCGACACATACAAAATTTTAAGGCTTTTAAGAGCATTGCAGATTTGAAGAAGTATTGTTGATTTTCCTATACCGGGGTCACCGCTTATAAGAACTACCGAGCCCTTTACGATTCCGCCGCCGAGTACACGGTCAAGCTCGCCGATACCGGTAACAAAACGGTGCTCGCTTTTAAGCTCGATATTATCCAGCGTATTAACGGCAAAATCCGCCCTTAAGGCAGATTTAACCGTGCTCGCCGTATTAACGGCGAACTGCTCTTCAAATGTATTCCATTCATTGCATTGCGGGCATTTGCCTGCCCATTTGATACTTTCGTAACCGCAGTTATTGCAAACAAAAACGGTTTTATTCTGTTTAGCCATATAAAAACTTAAAGATGCTTCTTTATGGTGAGAATATTCTGACCGTCTTTATACTCGTAGGTTATATCGTCCATAGTTTTCTTAACCATGTAGATTCCGAGACCGCCTATATCGCGTTCTTCAGCCGAAAGGGTAATATCGGGGTCCGCCTTTGCAAGCGGGTCGTAAGGAACGCCGTTATCAATAAACGAAATGCGAACTGCAAGCGGGTCTTCCGTAACCTCAACACGTACGGTGGCCTCCCCTATTTCGGGATTGTAAGCGTAATAAGCAATATTGCTGAAAAGCTCATCAATGGCAACGTCAATCTGCATTTGAGCCTTCATCGGACAGTCAAGCGCTTCCAACTGTTCATTAACAAAATCGGTTACAGCATCAATGTTTTCAACCGTTGCTTTTACGGTTAATTCTTTCATATTTTTCACCTTATTGTATAGTAAGAATATCTGAAAATCCGGTTATTTCAAAAACTTCGTTAATATCGCTGTTTACGTTTTTGATAACCATACTGCCCTGCTTATTCATCTGCTTCTGTGTTGCGAGAAGAACACGAAGTCCTGCAGAAGAAACATACTCGAGAGCCTTGAAATCCAAAACGAGCTCACTTACGCCGTCAAGCGACTCCTTAAGAGAAGCTTCAAGCTCGGGAGCTGTAGTAGTATCGAGTCTTCCGATGATTGAAACGGTAAGAGCGTTTCCATTGTTTTCCTTTAAAATTTCCATAAAAATTCTCCTTTGTGAATTTATTTTACTAATTATAACATATCAGGCTGAAATTTACAAGAATTTTGGTGTAATTCAAATTTTTTAAATTCAGCGCAAATATCTTTAATGTGGTGCGAATCGCTCGAAAGAACGAATTTACCGCCATTTTTTGCTATATAATCCCGGATTTCGTCAGAGGGATAAGGCTGGTGGCGGTGTCCGCGTGAAATAGCACCGGTGTTTATTTCAAAAATTGCATTTGCCTTAAGAAGCTTATCAACTGCTTTTTTCCAGGCGGCGCGGTATCTTTCATTATTTTCATCAAATAAATGATACTTTTCGTTGTATTTTGAAATAATATCGAAATGACCTATAATATCGGCGTTTGTTTTTGATACAATATCTCCGATAACTCTATAGTATTCCTCAATAAGCGAATAAATATCACCGCCGAAATAATCGTTCACGGCATTTTTAAGACGTTCTACACCGTAATCAATGCAGACGAATTTTCCGCCGAGCTCCAAATAATGAACCGAGCCGATAACATAATCGAGTCTTTTATCCGGCCCATCGGAGTAATAGTCCTGCTCAATTCCGCAATAAACCTTAATTTTATTCTTGTATTTTTCTTTTAAGGCGTTTATTTCACCGATATATTTATCCATATCTTTCATATTTCGGCAGGGTTCCTCATCGAAATATGTGTAGGAATGGTCGGAAATTCCGATATGTGTTAAACCTGCTGAAATTGCGGCTTTGATTATTTCTTCGGGGGAAGCTTCGCCGTCACTGAATGACGAATGAATATGAAAATCGCGAAGTATCATCAGGTCATCTTCTCCTGCTTGATTTTTTTATCTATAACATGGCGGGAAGCCAATTCCTTGTGAATATCTTCGAGTGAAATTCCCGCTTCAATCATAAGCACCATTACGTGATATGCCAAATCGGCTATTTCGTAAATGGTTTCATTCTTATCTTCGGCTTTTGCGGCGATTATTACCTCGGTGCTCTCTTCTCCTACCTTTTTGAGGATTTTATCAAGACCTTTTTCAAAAAGATATGTGGTATAAGAGCCTTCCTTTTTTTCGGTTTTTCTGCCCTTTATGAGTTCAAAAAGTGCTTCGTATGAAAAATCCTTAAGCTCATCACTCTCGTAAACGGGTTTTGTAAAGCAGGAAAAGGTGCCGGTATGGCAAGCAGGACCGTCCGGTTCAACAGATACAACAAGTGCATCGTTATCGCAATCCGCCGTAATTGATACGATATGCTGATAATTACCGCTTGTCTCCCCTTTCAGCCAAAGCTCGTTTCTTGAGCGGCTGTAAAAACAGGTAAGACCCTTTTCCATCGAAATTTTAAGGCTTTCTCTGTTCATATATGCCAATGTTAAAACGCGCTTGCTTACGCTGTCTACAACAATGGCGGGAATGAGACCCTTTTCATCAAATTTTAAAGATTCAATATCCAACATAGCTTTCTCCTTATATTCTTGCGGGAATACCGTTTTTAAGCATTTCCGCTTTTAAATCCGAAATTTTAACCTCTCCGAAATGGAAAATTGATGCCGCAAGTCCCGCATCAATATCGGGAATTGCTTTAAACAGTTCTATAAAATGGCGAATGTTTCCCGCCCCTCCCGAGGCAATTACCGGAACACTTACCGCCTTGCATACCAAATCGAGCAGTTCAATATCAAAACCGTTTTTAACCCCATCGGTATCAATGGAATTTACAACAACCTCGCCGGCACCGCTTGAAACACCCTGCTTTATCCATTCAATAGCATCAAGACCGGTATTTTCTCTGCCGCCCTTTGCAAAAACCTTGAAAGCGCCGTCTACCCTTTTAATATCGCATGAAAGAACAACACATTGGTCTCCGTAAAGCTTGGTGGCCTCACCGATAAGTGAGGGATTTTTAATTGCGCCGGAATTTACGCTTACCTTATCGGCACCGCATTTTAAAACCCTGTCAAAATCAGCAACCGAGTTTATGCCGCCGCCTACCGTAAGCGGAATGAATACGTTTTGGGCGGTTTCGGTAAGAATATCGGTAAATATTTTTCTGCCATCGCTCGAAGCGGTAATATCATAAAAAACCAGCTCATCAGCACCGCAGCTGCTGTAGTATTTCGCAAGCTCAACGGG
>JAGHTJ010000107.1 GCA_018065375.1 Candidatus Equinaster intestinalis
GGATAGTATAAGATAAAATGTGTATACAACTATATGTTGTTTTAAAAGCGGCGAAAAAGAGAGGAGAAGACGTATGGATAAGTTCGTTATCAGCGGTCCCACAAGGCTTTGCGGCAGCGTAAAAATCGGCGGCGCAAAAAACGCGGCTGTTGCAATACTTCCCGGCGTGCTTTTGGCGGATAGTCCTTGTCGTATTGAAAATCTCCCCGAAATTTCGGACGTTATATCGGTGTGCAGAGTTTTAAAAGAGCTCGGTGCAGATGTAAAATTTATAGATAAATCCACCGTGGAAATTGACCCCACCGGTGTAAATTCCTTTGTTGTTACAAGAGAAATGGCGCAGAGTATGAGAGCTTCGAGCTATTTCCTCGGCGCATTGCTCGGCAGAATGGGTCGTGCCAGAGTAGCACCTCCCGGCGGCTGTAATTTCGGAATAAGACCTATCGACCAGCATATCAAGGGCTTTGAAGCGCTGGGCGCAAAGGTTGTAATCGAAAACGGTATGGTTGATGCAAGAACACAAAGGCTCGGCGGCGGCTCGGTTTACCTCGATGTTGTTTCGGTAGGAGCCACGGTTAACATAATGTTGGCGGCAGTTAAGGCAAGAGGCGTTACGGTTATTGAAAACGCCGCGAGAGAGCCGCATATAGTTGATTTGGCAAACTTCCTTAATTCGATGGGTGCAAATATTATGGGCGCCGGTACAAATGTAATTAAAATAAAGGGCGTTGAAACCCTTAACGGTACTACCTACAGTATAATTCCGGACCAGATTGAAGCCGGAACCTATCTTGCGGCGGCGGTTGCCACTAAAGGTGATGTTACGATTACAAACGTTATTCCGAAGCACCTTGAATCAATCCTTGCCAAGCTCGCCGAGGTCGGCGCAGAAATTGAAGAATTTGATGAAGCGGTTCATATAGTAATGAATTCAAGACCGCATAAGTGTAATGTAAAAACCATGCCGCATCCGGGATTCCCAACCGATATGCAGCCCCAGCTTACGGTAGTTTTGTCGGTGGCGGACGGTACGAGTACCATCACCGAGGGCGTTTGGGACGACCGCTACAGATATGTTGAGCAGTTGGCTCTTATGGGCGCCGAAATAAAGGTGGACGGCAAAACGGCATTCGTTACAGGTGTGGAAAAGCTTAAGGCTTCACCGGTAAAGGCAGTAGACCTCAGAGCAGGTGCCGCAATGATAGTAGCGGGACTTATGGCAGAGGGAGTAACCGAAATCGAGAATATCGACCATATTGACCGCGGGTATGAGTGCGTAGTTGAAAAATTCTCCTCGCTCGGCGCAAATATTAAGCGTACAAGCGAATCAGAACCCGAGGTCGAACAGGCATAACCTATTAAGGCTATCGAAAAAGATAGCCTTATATTTTTTAAGGAGGAAGCGAAATGGCAAGATTTTCACCGCTTTTTTCAGGCAGCAGCGGAAATTGCACATATATAGGCGGCGCGGAAAGCGGAATTTTAGTTGATGCGGGCGTATCGGCAAAGCGTATATGTGAAGCTCTTGCCGAGCGCAGTATTGCTCCCGAAAAGATAAAGGCCGTTTTCGTTACCCACGAACACAGCGACCATATAAAGGGTCTTGCGGTTCTTGTTAAAAAATACGGTATGCCGATAGTCGCCTCCGAGCAGACACTTTCGGCGGTTATGCGGGCAACCGAGCTTCCGAGCGGTGCACGCCTTATCGAGATTGATAAAAACGGTATGGAAATTGACGGTATCGCGGTAAACCGTTTTGCAACAAGCCACGATTGCGAGGGCTCAAGCGGATATTGCTTCGGTCTGCCGCACGGCCAGAAATTTTCGGTTTGCACCGACCTCGGCATTGTAACCGATGAGGTAAGAAATGCAATAAGAGGCAGTGACCTCACCCTTATAGAATCCAACCACGATTTGAAAATGCTTAAAAACGGACCCTATCCGCCCCTTCTTAAAATGAGAATTATGTCGGATTGCGGCCACCTTTCGAATATTGCCTGCGCCGCAGAGCTCGGCGAACTTCTGGAAAGCGGAACCACGAGATTTATTCTCGGACATATAAGTCAGCATAATAATCTGCCCGAGCTTGCTCTTACGGTATCGAGAGACGCACTCTGCGCTGTGGGCGCAAAGGAAAATGAGGACTACATATTAAAAGCCGCACCGGCTCAAGGCGGAGAAATTATAACGGTATGATAAAGATAAGAATTCTGGCACTCGGAAAGTTAAAGGAAAAATATCTGCGCGAGGCAGTTTCGGAATACGAAAAAAGGCTTTCGGCTTTTTGCAGTTTTGAAATAATCGAGCTTGAGCCCGTAAAGCTTTCGGATAAGCCGAGTCCATCCGAAATATCGGCGGCACTCGGGCGGGAAGCGGATATGCTGCTTTCAAAAATACCGCAGGGAGCTCTTACCGTTGCACTTTGCATTGAGGGTAAAATGCTTTCAAGCGAGGAGTTAAGCAAAACGGTGGGAGAAGCCGCGATAAACGGATATTCGAATATCGTTTTTATAATCGGCAGTTCTTACGGACTTTCCGATAGAATAAAAAATGCGGCAAATATAAAACTTTCGGTCTCGAAAATGACCTTTCCGCACCAGCTTTTCAGGGTTATGCTCTGCGAACAGATTTACCGCGCATTTAAAATTTTGCAGGGCGGAACATACCATAAATAAAAAACTTATAAATATTTCAAAAAATGCTTGACCGATAGGGGTAGTTGTGTTATAATGGCATTACCTCTAAAGGTCTTTTTTTTTGCGAAAAAAATAAGATTTCAAGCGATTTTTGCTTATATTGTGTGTGCTTTACTTCTGTACTACCGGATATGGTGCAGAGGTCAGTGTGAGCAGAGCGCTGAGGGAGGCGATTTGCTTAAAATTGAAAAATTTTAAGGCAAAAATAAATTCCGTAAAACGGGAGGTGCCGTCATGAGAGTTAAAATTACTCTGGCTTGTACTGAATGCAAGCAGCGCAATTACAACACGATGAAAAACAAGAAAAATGATCCGGACAGACTTGAAATGAACAAATATTGCAGATTCTGCAGAAAGCACACCCTACACAAAGAAACGAAGTAAGGAGGAATTTTGATGAAAACTCTAAATAAGGTTTGTCAGATTCTTGCTTTACTTGCGGCTTTGGCAGCAGGCGTACTTTTCTTTACAGACTTTGCGAACATCGTTTCGGGCAGTGTGGGAAGCTTCAGTGCAACGGGAGCACAGCTGGCATTCGGCGTTGATGTAAACGGCGTTGATATGCACAAATCATCAAAACTCATGTTTGTTTTGATAGTAACCTTGCTCACGGTAGTATTTGCAGGCTTTTCATTCGCTAAAAAAGGCGCAAAATGGGCAACCGTTGTTTCTTCAGCGGTTTCGGCAATATTTATGCTGGTAATTACCTGCAGTAATGCTCGTAAGTTTATGGATATGGATGGAGTACCGTCATTTGTTTCGGTTAGCCATACATCATTCGTTCTTATCACCACAATATTGCTTTTGCTGGCGCTTATTTTCAGCATTGCTCACCTGCTTATTAACGACTATATCGAATGTGCTGGTAAAAAGCCCACCATTCCGACAAAGGTAGTTCGTTTCCTGAAAGACTACAAGAGCGAAAGCAAGAAGATAGTTTGGCCGTCTTTAAAAGATGTTGTCAAGAATACTATTATTGTTCTCATTATGTGTGCCATACTCGGTGTAGTTATCTGGGCGCTTGACTATGGTCTTTCAGCGCTGCTTAACCTTCTTTGGAAATAAACGGGAGGTTGCATAAATGGAAGAAGCAAAATGGTATGTAATCCATACCTATTCCGGATACGAAAACAAGGTTAAAAGCGATTTGGAAAAAATCGTTGAAAACCGTAAAATGCAGGATCTTATCCAGGAGTTTTATATTCCTACCGAAACCGTCAGAGATGTAAAGGGCGAAAAGGTAAAGGAATATGAGCGCAAGATATTTCCGGGTTATGTACTCGTAAAAATGATAGTAACGGAAGATAGTTGGTATGTCGTAAGAAACACACACGGCGTTACCGGCTTCGTAGGTCCGGCTTCAAAGCCTGTTCCTCTTACAGATGAAGAGGTTGAGAACCTCGGCGTTGAAAAGCACAGCGTTGAGCTCACATACAAGGTAGGAGACAGTATCCGAGTTGTATACGGACCCTTTGAGAGCATGGAAGGTGTTGTTGAGGAAATTGATATTCCCGCAAACAGCGTACGTGTTCTTCTCACCGTATTCGGCAGACAAACACCTGTCGATATGGATTTAGACCAAATAGCCTTGGTCGATTAAATGTGAATAAAACGGATATTCCGTTTGGTTCAGCGGCTATTTTGCCGCCGACACAAAGTAATTTGTGTCACGGTGGGAGGAGCGGACAGAGGTTCGTTCCGCCAGGTGAAAAATCACTAGTTACCACGAATAATGGAGGTGCAAACAATGGCTCAAAAAATTACAGGTTACATTAAATTACAGATTCCGGCAGGTAAGGCCACTCCGGCTCCCCCTGTTGGTCCGGCGCTGGGTCAGCATGGCGTTAACATTATGGCTTTTACAAAAGAGTTTAATGAACGCACTAAAAACGATGCAGGTCTTATAATCCCGGTAGTTATTACCGTTTATGCAGACCGCTCGTTCAGTTTCGTTACCAAAACGCCGCCGGCAGCCGTTCTTATCAAGAAGGCTTGCGGCATTGAAACCGCTTCGGGTACACCGAACAAAACGAAAGTTGCTAAAATTACCAGCGAGCAGATTAGAAAAATCGCAGAACAGAAAATGCCTGACTTAAATGCTGCAAACGTAGAAGCTGCTATGTCTATGATAGCAGGAACTGCACGCAGTATGGGCGTTGAAGTCGTAGATTAATCTCTCTCTCGTGGGAGGAAATTTCCGATTTAACCACTTATTGGGAGGACAAAATAATGAAACACGGTAAAAAGTATACTGAAAGCGTTAACCTTATCGAAAAAGGTAAGTTTTATGACGCTGAAGAGGCCGTAGCATTGGCTGTTAAAACCGGCACGGCTAAATTTGATGAAACGGTTGAAATCCATGTACGTTTGGGTGTTGACTCAAGACATGCTGACCAGCAGGTTAGAGGTGCGGTAGTACTTCCCAACGGTACCGGTAAAACCGTAAGAGTTCTCGTTCTTACAAAGGGCGATAAGGCTAAAGATGCCGAAGCTGCAGGCGCAGATTACGTTGGTGCAGAAGAACTCGTTGCAAAAATCCAGAACGAAAACTGGCTCGATTTCGATGTTGTTATCGCAACACCGGATATGATGGGTATGGTTGGTCGTCTCGGTAAGGTATTGGGCCCGCGTGGTCTTATGCCTACCCCCAAGGCAGGTACCGTTACACCTGATGTAGCAAAGGCAGTTACCGAAGCTAAAGCAGGTAAGATTGAGTACAGACTTGATAAAACCAACATTATCCACTGCCCGATCGGTAAGGTTTCCTTCGGTGCTGAAAAGCTTCAGGAAAACTTCGATGCTCTTATGGGCGCAATCGTTAAGGCAAAGCCCGCGGCTACCAAGGGTCAGTACATTAAGTCCTGCGTTTTGGCAACCACCATGGGCCCCGGAATTAAGCTCAATGTAGCAAAATTCGGCGCTTAATCTTTTAAAATTCAAGAGGCGGAAAACGGAAAGTTTTCCGCTTCTTAATTTTTTGCTAAATTTTTATTGTAATTTATTGAAAGTTGTTGTATAATGACCATGTATAACCCATATTTTATGATACGGAGGAAAAATATATGAAAAAATTTGCAGCAATTTTTCTCGCAGTTTGCCTTTTGGTTGTAGTTATACCTATGTATGCAAGCGCTGAAACAAGCGGCACAACGGGCGAATGCGAATGGTCTCTCGATGGCACAAAACTTACCATTTCGGGTAACGGTGCCTGCGCAGATTACGAAACGGTAAAGGTAAGCGAAAAGAATGTTACCACCGCTCCCTGGGGCTCGGATATTACCGAACTTATTATAGAAGACGGTGTAACCTATCTCGGTAACTTCTCATTTATCGGTTGCTCCGGTCTTACAAAGGTAGTTTTGCCCGATAGCATCGAAACTGTCGGTACATATCTCTTCCAGGAATGCACCAATCTTTCTGATGTTACACTTTCGGCAAACCTCAAAATGATAAGCAACTGTATGTTCTATAAATGTGCCGCTCTTAAAAGCCTCACAATTCCGAACAAGGTTGAAACCTTCGGCTTTGCGGTTTTCTATCAGTCGGGTCTTGAAAGCATTACCTTCCCGGATAGTGTAAAATCAATCGGAAGTTCTGTTTTCTACAACTGCGGATCACTTAAAACCGTAACATTCGGTAAGAATATGCAAACTATCGCAGACGTTGCTTTCGGCGACTGTACTGCACTCGAAAGCATTGTTATTCCCGATAGTGTAACCGATTTGGGCACGAGCGCATTTATCAGATGTACCGGTCTTAAAAATGTTGTTTTAGGCCACGGTGTTGAGATAATAAATATGATGACCTTCTCGGGTTGCAGCAACCTCGAATCAGTAACAATTCCGGGCGAAGCATACTATGTTGATATGCAGGCTTTCCAGGACTGTGATTCACTTACCGATGTATATTACGGCGGCGAAGAGGGCGACATTTATATTGATATTCAAAATGAGCCACTCGAAAGGGCAAGCTGGCATTATAACAGTTATCCCGAACCGGTTTCGGAGGGCTATAAGGTAAGCGGAACTGTAACCGCGGATAAGAATACACATACAGACGAGATTACTACTGTATCCCTTTTTGTGGGCGGTGAGGCCGATCCGGTTGCTACAACCAAGGCTGATGGCACAGGCGCTTATGCTTTTGAAAATGTAGCTCCCGGTGAATACTTGTTGGTATTCCAAAGACCTTACCATGCTTTCAGAGAGATGAGCATTGAGGTAACAGATTCCGATATTTCTCAAGATGCAGAATTGGCACTTTTAGGCGATGCCAACTTTGACGGCAAGGTTAATAAAAAAGATTTGGCAATTGCAAGAGACAATATCGGCGAAAAATATGAAGAGAGTAATTATTTGCTTTCAATTTTAGATACAGATCAAGATTTTGATTTCGATAGCGATGATATAACACTAATCAAAAATCATATCATCAGAACCGCGCCTTTATATTAAGAAAATTTATAAAAACTATTGACAAAACGAAAGTTTTGTGATACTATTTTTCTGTTGATTCCAAAGACAGTAGGTGCTTTGCGTAAAGATTTTATCTGCCTACCGAGGATGCACACTTAAAGAAAGTTTTAATCTAAACTCTATTTTAGTGCCTGTCCGCTTTGGATCAGGCACTTATTTTTTTCACATTCGGAGGTGAAAACATTGCCAAACGCAATAGTATTGGAAGAAAAGCAAAAAGCAGTTGCAGAGCTTAAAGAGGCTATTGAAAATTCCGTTGCAGGTGTAATTGTTGACTATAAGGGTATTTCGGTTGCTGATGATACAAAGCTTCGTAAAGAGCTTCGTGAAGCAGGCGTACAGTACAAGGTAGTTAAGAACACCTTACTCGGAAGAGCTATCGAGGGCAGCGACCTTGAGGGTATGAAGGAAGTACTCGAAGGAACCACCGCAATTGCCATTTCCAAGGAGGACCACGTAGCAGCAGCTCGTATCCTTTCAAAATTTGCAGACGACCACGAGAATTTCACCGTTAAAACCGGTTATCTTGACGGTAAGGTTATTGACCTTGAAACAATCAAGTCTCTTGCAAAGCTTCCGACCAGAGAGGTTCTTCTCGCAACAGTTGTCGGAGCATTCCAGGCACCTATCGCAGCATTTGCACGTGCCGTACAGGCTATCGTTGATAAAGACGGTTCAGCCGAATAATTAAAATCAAACAAATTATTGGAGGAAATTAAAATGTCAGAAAAAGTTACAGCTATCGTTGAAGAGCTTAAGGCTCTTACCGTACTTGAGCTTTCAGAGCTCGTAAAAGCAGTTG
>JAGHTJ010000170.1 GCA_018065375.1 Candidatus Equinaster intestinalis
CTATCGTTGTGAGGGATTTATACGCACGAATGATTTGTGATACCGTAGGGCGGCCGCTTGCTGCCGCCGTATTTTTTATTACGAAAACCAAATGGATATGATTCGGCATAATTACATATTTATCAATTTTTATGTTAGGATACCGCTTTTCTGAATTTAATAATTGATATTCGGCAATTTTTCCGATTTCCGTTAATATTGTTTCGGCAGGAGCAAGCCCCTGCCCTACGATACGAGAAAATAAATTTTTTCTTTTCTCCGTACAAATTGTTATAAAATAATACCCTATTGCCGAATAATCGTAATCTTTTAATCGGGTGGGTTTTCGTATTTGCTGTTCCATAACATCACCGCAATCATTATATCAAAAACCGTTACCGCAACTATCCATAAAATTTTTTACAGTTGCCAATCAATAGGTGCAAGCCCGGCATTTTTTAATATTTCATTTGTTTTTGAAAAATGGCGGCAGCCGAAAAATCCGCCGTAGGCTGAAAGCGGACTCGGGTGAACCGAAGTCAGCTTTGTGTGTATCGGATTTGTTATTATTTTCGCTTTTGCAATGGCATTGTTGCCCCAAAGCAGGAAAACAATCGGTGTTTGCTTTTTATCGAGCTCCTCGATTATGCGGTCGGTAACCTTTTCCCAGCCCTTACCCTTATGGCTGTTCGGGTTGGACTGCCTTACCGTAAGCACCGTGTTGAGCATCAAAACGCCCTGCTTTGCCCAAGCTGTCAGCTCTCCGAAATGCTCGGGCTGGGTAATACCGAGGTCGGTTTCCATCTCCTTAAAAATGTTTTTAAGGCTTGGCGGCGGCTCCACGCCCTCCTTAACCGAAAAGCAAAGTCCGTGCGCCTGGTGTGGCTGATGATAAGGGTCTTGCCCTATAATTACTACCTTTGTATCGGCAAAACTCGTGTATTTAAGAGCATTAAAAATATCGTTCATCTGCGGATAAATCGTATGCGAAGAGTATTCTTTTTTTAAAAACTGTCGCAGTTCAAGATAATACGGCTTTTGCCATTCGTCCGCTAAAATTTCGTCCCAGTCGTTACCGATTTTAACCATCATATTACACCCTTTAACTTTTCTTTACCTCATTATATAACTGCCGCGTATTTTTTTCAACCGTAAACTTTTCATTGAAAAGAGGGAAAAACAGTGATAAAATACTACATAGCAACACTTAAAATAAGCATTTCACGAAGCTCACCGTAAATTTTTTCGATGCTTTCTATGGGCAGCGGGTTTTCGCCTTTTCCGATTTCAACCGTGAATGCGGGACGTTCAAAACGTTTTATAAACCAGTCCTTAAATCCTCCGCCCACCGCCGTACCCTGCGGCTCGGCAATGCAGTAGCCCGATGAGGTTGATAGTATCTGTGCGATTTTATCCATTCGGGGAATTTTTACAGGTGAATCGGCAAAAATTACCTCGCCCTGCGAATGAAAGGCAAGAGCATGGCGAATATTGTGTGCTTCGCAAAGCTTTGCAAGAGCCAGAGTTTCGGGCTCGCTGAAGGGTCTTTCGCCGCCGTATTTGGAAGGCGCAGGTCCCCATATACCCGCCGCCTGTTCGCGCTTTTTAACCGAGCCCCAATCTGCATCAAAGTTGTGGTTTATATCAACTCCGCGCAGGTTTGCGTTCCAATGGGGGTAGTCTCCGCGAGACAGCTTTTCCACCGTCTTTTTCATATTTCCGGCGCTGATAGGGCCGTTTATGCTGATTTCGGCACCGTCCGGGTTTACAAGTGGCAGAATTATTACACCCCTGCCGGATAATATCCGCGATATGTTGTAACCGCCGAGCGGCGAGCCGTTTGAAAAGGCACAGCAAAGCTCCTCGGTGAATTTGAGCAGTAAATTGGTTGTTATGTGTTCGCTGCCGTGAAAGGCGGCGGCAAGCAGTACATACTCCTTTTCTCTGCCGATTTGAAGCGAGATTATATCCCTGCCGAGAACACTTTTACCGATGGTTTTCGGTATGAGAAAATCGTATTTTGCGCAGAGTGTTCGCGCGGCTTTTTTTAAGGCAAGATAATCGTAATCCGTATTTTTAATAACTTCGTCCATAATTTCACCCTTTCATAAAATAGATATTCAAAAGAGGTAAAAATAATGAATTTAGAAGAGAAAAAATTAAGTGAAGAGTATATTTATAAGGGAAAAATAATAAATCTGCGGCGGGATAACGCCCTGCTGCCGGACGGTACGCAGGCACTTCGCGAGGTAGTTGAGCATAACGGGGGAGTGTGTGTAGCGGCAGTCACCGAAAAAGGGGAAATACTTCTCGTAAAGCAGTATAGATACCCTTACGGCGAAGAAATATGGGAAATTCCCGCAGGAAAAAGGGACAGCAAAACCGAAGAACCGCTTTCAGCCGGCAAGCGTGAGCTTAAAGAGGAAACCGGAGCGCAGGCAAAGGACTTTTTGTTTCTCGGTGAACTTTATCCCACACCGGGATATTGCGGCGAAATAATTTATATGTATGCCGCCAAAAATCTGACCTATGGAGACTCAAATCCTGATGACGATGAGTTTTTGCTCGTGGAAAAAATGCCGATGGAAAGGGTAGTGGAGAAGATAATGTCGGGAGAGATTAAGGACGCCAAAACCCAAGCGGCAGTATTGAAGCTAAAATATTTGATGGATAACGGAGAGTTTTAATAACTTGAATTTAATGAGGATTTGTGATATATTTATATT
>JAGHTJ010000001.1 GCA_018065375.1 Candidatus Equinaster intestinalis
CCGGTATAGTAAACGTTATGGGCGAAATTACTACAACGGCTCATATAGACATTCCGCAAATTGTAAGAGAAAAGGTTTGCGAGATAGGTTACGATAGCGCCGAGGCAGGCTTTAACGGAAATACCTGCGCGGTAGTTAATTCGATAGACAAGCAGTCTCCCGATATTGCAATGGGTGTAGATAAATCCTATGAGCTTAAGGGCGGAGAAGAGGACGAATATAATCTTAACGGAGCGGGCGACCAGGGTATGATGTTCGGCTTCGCTTGTGATGAAACTCCCGAGCTTATGCCGCTTCCGATTTCGCTTGCGCATAAAATGGCAAGAAAACTTACCGATGTCAGAAAGAGCGGGGAACTGCCATATCTTCGTCCGGACGGTAAAACCCAGGTGACTGTAGAGTATAATGACGGTGTTCCCACAAGAATTGATGCGGTTGTAGTATCAAGCCAGCATAGTGAAAAAATTGAGCTTGAAACTCTGCGTAAGGATATTCTCGAAAAGGTTATTAAGGCAATAATCCCCGAAAATCTGATGGATAAGGATACAAAAATTTATATCAATCCTACCGGTAGATTTGTAATCGGCGGACCCATCGGCGATACCGGTCTTACCGGCAGAAAGATAATAGTTGATACATACGGCGGAATGGCAAGACATGGCGGCGGAGCATTTTCGGGTAAGGACCCCACAAAGGTTGACCGAAGCGCGGCATATGCGGCACGTTATGTTGCGAAAAATATCGTGGCAGCGAAAATTGCCAAAAAGTGCGAGGTACAGATTGCTTATGCTATAGGTGTTGCAAAACCGGTTTCGGTTATGGTTGATACATTCGGCACAGGTATAGCAGATGATGAAAAAATTGCCGATGCCGTAAATAAGGTTTTCGATTTGCGCCCTGCGGCAATAATCAAAAAGCTCGATTTGCGCCGTCCGATTTATGAAAAAACCTCTGCATACGGTCACATGGGCAGAACCGATGCAGACTTTTCCTGGGAAAAGACCGATAAAATTGAAGAACTGAAAAAAGCATTGTAAATAAACAAAACCGCTTCGTTTGAAGCGGTTTTTGTATGTTGTATCGTAAAATATCAGCCGATATTTTCAAGGTAGAAACTCCTAAAAGGTACATCTCGACAAACCGGGATTTGTTGATGTTATTTATTGAAAATATAAATGATAATCACCGTTTGCTTTTTTATCAATGTCTTCTTCTGTTGTAAAAGCAATTTTCGCTTTACGGTGAGCAAGTGAATAAATAATACTGTTTTTTATTTTTTCTTCCGTACCATCTGCAAAGGTAACCTTAGGTGATAACTCAAGCTCTTTTTCACAAAAAGCCTCTTTGGGATAACCCATTTCAATTAAATTATTTATAGTTGTTTTTTCAAGTTTATCGCATAAACTGTTCTGTTTTGCCTGTTCCAGTTCAGAATCAGTTTCAAACAGATACCAAATAACAAGATTCTCCGGTTCTATATCGACGGCACCATAGAAAAAATGCTTTGATATATGGGGAACTGCATTGGAAAATTGCACCACCGTTTTCTCAACAGCGTTCTTTATTATTTTATTGCGACAGTATTTTTCAAACATGAAATCACCTCCGCAAATTCTGATTTGTTGGGATTATTATAGCATAATTCAAATTAAAAATCAATGATGCCGCCGCTTTGCGGCTAATGATGTTTCGGCGTTGCCGAAATGATGTTGTTCGCTTTGCTCACAATGATGCGATGTTTGCCAAACCACCCATGTCCGCAGACACATCATATGCAAAGCATACATCATTAC
>JAGHTJ010000187.1 GCA_018065375.1 Candidatus Equinaster intestinalis
ATATAATAATGGGTGATTTTATGAAGGTATCATTTTACACACCCGGCTGTAAGGTAAATCAGTATGAAACCGAAAGCCTTGCCGAGCTCTTTTCTAAAAACGGATACAGCATAGCAGGTAATGAAGAACAGTGTGATGTCTTCGTTATAAATTCCTGCACCGTAACCGCAGAGAGCGACCGTAAGGCACGCCAGATGATACGCAGATTTCGTAAAATGCACCCAAAAGCCGTTTTCGTTCTTATCGGTTGTATGCCGCAGGCATTTCCCGAAATGGCTGAAAAGCTTTACGAGGCCGATGTAATTTCGGGCAACACAAATCAGCAAAAGGTTTTCGATGCGGTGCAGGAGTTTTTAAAAACCCGCAAAAGAATTGTTCTTATAGAAAAGCATCAAAAGGGCGAAAAATTCAACACTCCGCTTATTTCGGATTTTGCCACACATACACGCGCCTTTATGAAAATTCAGGACGGTTGCGAAAGATACTGCACCTACTGTATAATCCCGTTTGCCCGCGGAAATCTCCGCTCTAAAAGCTTAAAGGATATTAAAACCGAAGCCTGCTCCCTTGCCCGCGCGGGATATAAGGAGATAGTTTTGGTGGGCATAAACCTTACCTCATTCGGCAAAGATACCGGTACCGATATAAGCAGTGCGGTTTCGGTGATAAGCGAGGTGGAGGGTATTAAGCGGATACGTCTCGGCTCGGTTGAGCCCGATTTGATGGACGATGCTCTTCTTAAAAAACTTGCCGAAAATGAGAAATTCTGCCCGCAGTTTCATCTTTCGCTTCAATCGGGCAGTGATGAAACACTTAAAAGAATGAACCGCCATTATGACAGCGCATTTTATTATGACCTTGTCTGCCGCATAAGAAGGCTTTTCGATAACCCATCAATCACCACCGATATTATGGTGGGCTTTGCAGGAGAAACCGAGGAGGAATTTTTACAAAGTCTCGATTTCGCGAGGCGTGTGGGCTTTGCGAAAACACATATTTTCTGTTATTCGCAAAGAAAGGGAACTGTTGCGGCGTCTTTAAAAAATCAGGTTGTAAAAAAGGAAAAAGAGCGCCGCAGTAGGCTGATGAATGAGATTTCAAAAGAATCGGAGCGGAAGTTCCTGGATTCTCAAATCGGCGCACCGGCGCAGGTGCTTTTTGAAACGCAGGATAATGGCATTTATTCGGGTTACACTAAAAATTATACCCTCGTAAAGATGAAAAGCGAGGAAAACCTTTGCGGAAAAATAGTCTCGGTAAGACTTGAAACCGTAGAGGACGGTTATATCAAAGCAAAACTTGAAAGGCAGAAAAATGCGTAGTAAATTTTCGGTTACGGGTATGTCCTGTGCCGCTTGCAGTGCAAGAGTTGAAAAGGTTGTAAGCAGAATAGATGGCGTAACTGCCGCGCAGGTAAACCTGATTGCAGGTACTCTTTTGGTTGAGAGTGCCGATGAGCTGTTGCCCGAAACGGTGATTTCGGCGGTAGAAAAAGCAGGCTTTAAAGCCGATATTTATAGGGAAAATGCGGTTAAATCCAAAAAGGAGGATTATAAATCCTTCAAAATTCGCCTTATAGTATCCTTCGCTTTTCTTTTGCCGCTTATGTATATTTCGATGTCTCACATGGTCAGTCTGCCATTGCCGCATATTTTTCAGGATATGCGAATAAATGCGGTTGTGCAGTTACTGCTTACTCTGCCGATTATAGCCGTTAACCGCTCCTATTTTTTAAGAGGCTTCAAGCATCTTTTTTCGGGCGGCGCCAATATGGATACCTTGATTGCGCTCGGAGCATCGGCTTCGGTTATATACGGAATTTTCGAAACCGTGAGAATATTCGGCGGACAAGATACCGGGGTTTTGTATTACGAATCGGCGGCAATGATTCTATCTCTCATAACGCTGGGCAAGTTTTTCGAAACCCGCTCAAAAAACAAGGCGGGCGATGCCATTGAAAAAATGCGCCGCCTTTCTCCCGATACCGTAACGGTAAAAAAAGACGGTAAGGAATTCATCATCGAAACCTCCCTTTTGCTTAAGGGCGATACCGTTTGTGTAAAGGCGGGGGAACGCCTTGCGGCAGACGGCACGGTGATTTCGGGCTTCGGCAGTGTAGACGAAAGCGCGGTTACGGGGGAGAGTATTCCGTCAGATAAGGCGGCAGGCGATACCGTTATCGGCGGTACGGTACTGCGGGACGGTTATATTGAATTTACCGTTAATAAGGTCGGCGGCGATACCCTGCTCGGTGAAATTATTAAAATGACCGAGGATACTGCGGCAAGTAAGGTCCCTCTTGCACGGCTTGCAGATAAGGTGAGCGGTGTCTTT
>JAGHTJ010000022.1 GCA_018065375.1 Candidatus Equinaster intestinalis
TTTTCCCCGAAATTTCGGGCGGTAATCAAAGGGCATAAAGAGTTTTCGGTTTTCAGTTTGTGTCTTTTAATTACCGAAAAAAAGTCGGTAATTCAGCGCTTTCCTTTTTGGGCGGTCTTGCAGGAAAGTGTAGAAAATCAGCAAGTCCGACCGAAATTTTCAAGGGGGTACTTTTATGACAAGTACGAAAAAGTCGCTTGCCTTCAGCGCACTGTCGCTGGTAATCTGCTTGGCTATGCTTATCGGCACAACCTTTGCATGGTTCACCGATAGTGTTGAAAGCGGCAAGAACCAGATCATTGCCGGTAACCTTGATGTTGAGCTTCTGAATGGCACAACTCCGGTTGACACTTCAACTAAGCTTTTCAGCAAAGTTGCAAAGTGGGAACCCGGCGCAGCCGCATTTGAGACCCTTCAGGTTAAAAATGTTGGCTACCTCGCTCTCAAATATCAGCTCAGCTTCTTGTTTGAGAACGAAACAAAGGTAGATGGCCACGGCCTCTCCGAAGCACTTAAGATCGGCTTCTATAAGGGAACCGTTGCCGCGGGTGCTAAGCGCGAAGATGTTATCGCTGCAGTTACCGATTGGGTTGACTTTGCTTCCTTTACAAAGAACGGCAACCTCGTAGCCAATCAGGCTGACGATGCCATTACTTATGTAATTTATTGGCAGCCCGGCGCCAACGACAACCTCTTTAACATGAACAACGATAATAAGGGCCAAACCCTTTCTATCGACTTCTGGGTTAAACTCGTTGCCACTCAGGACACTGTTGAAGCAGATAGCTTCGATAAGTTCTATGATGCCGAAACTCCGTGGTTGGGCGGCACAGCTGATGTTCCCGCAGAGGTTGAAGGCGTTATCACCATCAATACTGCCGAAGAACTCGCAGGCTTTGCAAAAGCAGTAAATTCCGGAACAACCTATGGTTCAAAGACCATTAAGCTTGCTAAGGATATCGACCTTAACAATATCGCTTGGACACCTATTAAGGCTAACAACAATGAGCAGCCCTTCATCTTCGACGGCAACAGCAAGACCATAAAGAATCTTAATGTTGCAGGCGAAAAGGCAGTCGGTCTCTTCGCCTATGCCACCAGCTGCACCATTAAGAATCTGACCATTGACGGCGCAACTGCAACCGGTATCAACCATGTTGCTGCTATCGCAGGTAATGCTCTTTGCACAAAGATTGAAAACTGCACCGTTAAAAACGCTGTAATCACCACCGCTGTTAAGAATAACGACGATGGCGATAAAGCCGGCGCAATCGCAGGCTACCTCAGCGGTGAGTCCGAAGCTCATATCACCGGTTGTACCGTTGAAAACGTTACCGTAACCGGTTACCGCGATATCGGTGCACTTCTTGGCATTGCAAACGGCACTTCAACCGTTAAGAACAACACCGTTAAGAACAGCACTGTTATTAACGACAGAAGCAACAACTACAAGAACTATACTACCGATGCAGAATTTGATGTAAATGCAGTTGTTGGTGAAGCTGTTCCGGCAGCTACCGTTTCAGATAACACTGCCACTAATGTCAACGTTGTTGCAGGCGCAAGCGTAGAAGCAGCTGTTACAAAAGCTATCAAAGAAGCTACCGAAGGTGATACAATTCTCCTCCCCGCTACCGATAAGGCAATTGAATTGCCCGCTACTATGAATAAGGGCGTAACAATTGTCGGTAATGGTGATGATACCGCTCTTAAGGTTGAAAACGATGTTAAGATTACCGGTCCTGTTACCTTTGAAAATCTTTCAATCGCTCTTAACGATACAACTGACCTTAACGGCTCAATTAATGTAACCGGCAATGCTACCTTTAAGGATATTACCGTTACTCTTGACGAAAACGGCGTTTCTCCTAAGAGAGGAATCGTAGTTGGTGGTGGCTCAGAGGCTACATTTGAAAATGTTAACTTTGCTTTGGACGGCAAAACAAGAGGTATTATGGTATGGGGCGGCTCACCGAAGATATATGTAAAGAATTGTACCTTTGACTGCGTTTATCCCTTCAATGTAGACGGCGGCTCACCTGAATTTATCGTTACCGATTCTACTTTGAACGGCTGGACCTCTTACGGCGGTACAACTAAAGCTTCACTTACCAACTGTAAGTTTGGTATGAGCACCAGCGAATGGGCATTCCTCCGTCCGTACACCAACACTACACTCACCAACTGTGAGTTCAGTGCTGATTATAGATTAGACTGCGGTGCAGAAGGTGTTGTAATCACCCTTAATAACTGCACTCAGAACGGCGCACCGGTAACTACAAGCATTATTGAGCCTACCGGCTCACAAGCAAATGGCAAATTAGTTATTGACGGTACTGAATATCCGATTACCAAATAATAAATTTCAGTTTTTATTCCCCCAACTCCCGCAAGGGAGTTGGGCGGTAATCAAAACTCAAAGCCTGTTATCTTTGGGCTTTGATTACCGCAATCTTAAAACTTAAATCTTAAAACTTAAATCTTAAAACTTAAAACTAATCAAAAAGGAGGCGTTCGTTTTGCGGCGCAGTAAACTTTTAATATCGCTCATAGCGTTGGCGGCTGCACTCGTCACGCTCCTTGCTCAGCCCACTCTCTCTTACTATTCCGTTTTGGGCGAGGCAACAAATGTTATCACCGCCGGCGAAATCAAATGCAAAATCATTGAAAAAATGGGCGCAGGCGATTTCCCCACAGAGGGCGTTTATATCACCCCCGGCAGCATAATCTCCAAAAAAGTTTCGGTAAAAAATATCGGCGAAAATCCCTTCTGGCTCCGCGTTAAGCTCAAAAACGCCGTGGACGATACAACCCTTTCGGCAGATGTGCTGGAGCTTGATATAAATAACACCGATTGGACATACGGAAACGACGGTTACTATTACTTTAACCGCATTTTGGAGCCGGATGAAGAAACCGAAAAGCTCTTTACTCAGGTAAAGGTTGTGGGCAGTGCCGATAACGATTATATCGGCAAAACCGTTAAGCTCACCGTTTGCGCCTATGCGGTGCAAAGCGAGTATAACGATGCCGCAAGCCCCCTCGAAGTTGTCGGTTGGCCGGCAGAAGGTTGAGGCGGATAAATGAGAACTTTAACTAAAATTTTATCCGCTGTGTGCGTGCTGCTGCTCCTTTTAAGCGCATTTTCGCTGAGCGCTTTTGCGGCGGATTCCAACATTACCTATACCGGTGTTTCGGGCAATTTGATATTTGAGCCCGGCAGTGAGCATTCGCCAACCGATTTGTTTGATAATTTCAAAAATGTTATGCCCGGCGCTTCGCTCACCCAGAAAATCACCCTTAAAAATAATGCCGATAACCGCGTTACTGTTAAGATTTATCTGCGCTCACTGGGCTCCGAAAGCCCCGAATATAACGATTTTCTTAATCAGTTGACCCTTACCGTATCTAAAGCGGCTGAAACCCCGATGTTTGAGGCGGCGGCAGATAAAACCGCAGGGCTTACCGATTGGGTATGTTTGGGCACACTATATTCGGGCGGCTCGGTAGATATAAATGTAACCCTCGATGTTCCGAAAGAACTCGATAATAAATATCAGAACAGCATCGGCAAAATCAAATGGCAGTTTGTAGCCGAGGAGTACGCTATTTGCCTGCCTAAATGGAAATGCCCCGAAAACTCAAAGCACCGCTATCATATCGAGGAGAAAAACGGCGTTTCAACCTTTGTGTGCGATGAATGCAAAGCCGAAGAGACCATGAAATGCGAAAAGTGCGGCAGTGAAATGCGGGAGGCTATGGTAGTTATTATCGGCGGCAATACCTATACTGCCTACCCGGACGGCGCAAAGCACTATAAAACCGAGGACGGCAAGGTTCATTTCTATCTGAACGGCGACGGAATTATTGATTATTATACCGTTGACGGCAAAAAAATCACTATAAAAAGTGTAAGCGAATATAAACTGTTTACTTACTATGAGTGCCTTAAGGATAAAAACCACCATACCGACCCCGAGCCTTCGCCTGTAACCCGGGATAATACAGCAGTTATTATCTGGGCTGTTATAGCAGTGCTCAGCGGCGGCGGTTTGATAGTTCTGCTGATTTTACGGCGCAAAAAAGATAATAGGGGAGAGAGGGCAAAATGTTAAAGAAAAAAAGCGTAACAAAAGTAGCCCTCGTGGTCAGTATATTCCTCATAGTTATCTGGCTTTTGCTCAGCGCAAGGGCATCGCTCGCATGGTTTCATGCCGAGGATTCCATAGTTAACACCCTGCATTTCGGCAATTTGGATGTTAATTTATATCATAAAACAAATACAGGCTACGAGACTGTTGACGGCAACACAAAGGTCTTTTCCGAATCGGCTCTTTATGAGCCCGGCTATACCCAGATTGTCTGCCTTAAAATCGAAAATGCCGGTGCGGTTGATTTTAATTATGATATGTCTGTTGTGCCGGATATGTCAACCCTTCAGGTCGGCAAAACCGAAAGCGGCGAGGATATAATTTTGCCCGAGCATCTCAATTTCGGCTTGGTTTTCGCTTCGAGCGAGGATGCTCTGCTTGAAAAAATTGCCGATAGAGAACTCGCAAAGACCTATGCCACAACAAAGCTCAGCGATTATTCGGGCAGCGGCGGCTCCCTTACAGCCGGCAGCAGTGATTACTGCGCGCTGATTCTCTATATGCCTACCGAGGTTGCAAACGAGGCAAACTACCGCGGCGATACTCCGCCTAAGGTAGATGTAGGCATCAGCGTTGTTGCCAACGCATCAAATTAAATTGCTCATTTTGTTTATTTCATTTGCTTCCCAAGCGCTTGCTTGGGCGGCGGGGAAAGGGCATAGAAACACAAACTTTATGCCTTTTTCCCGCTGTTATGTGTGAGAATTCGACACATAAAAGCCATTACTTAAGAAAGGAGGAAAAGTCATGAAAATGAATAAGAAAAAACTTGCGGTTGTATCATTATTGCTCTGCATAGCCGCTATTATTTCCATGGGATCTCTTGCTTGGTTTACTGCGAGTGACTCTGTAACCAACACCTTGTCGTTTGTTACCGATTTCTCAATGCAAGTATACGAAACCGATGTTGATGGCGTTACTAAACATGTAGTTAATAATGATAATGTAGGTTGGGATTACCTCAACCTTATGCCGAATCAGGTGATTCATAAGGACCCGACAGTTCAGAATATGAGCTCATCTGAGGCGCAGTGGATAAAGGTTGCCGTTACCGTTGATAAGTATTCAACATGGAAGAATGTTGTAGCCGAAGGCTCTGATCTTACTTCTATATTCAAGGAGTTTGATGCCAGCGCTTGGTCGCTTTACGGCGCTCCTGCTGTTAATGCTGCCAACGATACAATAACCTATACTTATATCCTTAATTGCGCTCTCCCGGCAGGTCAGACCGCCACCCTCTTCAAGTCTGTTCAGATACCCAGTGCTATCACTGTTGAGCAGGCTGCTACCTTAAGCGGTTCTAAGATTATTATCGATGCTGAGGCTCTCCAGGTTTCCGAACTCGGTAAGACCAACGCAAAGGACGCTTGGGATCTTGTTGCTGCTAATTAATTGAGCAGAACAAAAAATGAATATTAAGGTACTAAGGGAATTTTTATTCCCTTGGTACCGTTCCCTTTCCTTTTAAGGAGGCAAAAAATGAAAAGTACAAAAAGATCACTTATTATGAGCGCGCTTTCGCTTGTAGTATGTGTAACAATGCTCTTGGGCACAACATTTGCGTGGTTTACCAGCAGTGTCACTTCGGGCAGAAATACGATTGTTGCCGGTAACCTTGATGTTCAGCTTACACACAGCAACGGTAAGGTTACAAATCAAACCGTTCAGGATGCAACCGACCTTTTTGCCATTGATTATTGGGAGCCCGGCGTTATAGCTTACGAGAACTTTACGGTTACAAATGCAGGCAAGCTTGCGCTTAAGTATGCATTAAGCCTTAGCATTTTCGATAAGAATTACTATAACGATAAGGACCTTTCCGATGTAATCAAGGCAGCTGTTATTGACGGCGGCTTTAATCCTACCGGAACTACTCCCGCAGAAAAGCGTGCCGAAGCACAGGCGCTCACCTTTACATCTCTTGCCGATTTCCAGAAAAAAGGCAATCTTAAAGCAAAGGGCACTACAGGTAAGGATAGCGAAACTTACGGCGTAGTTCTCTATTGGGTGCCTTCCGAAAACGATAACCTTTATAATGTAACTGACGGTAATTCGGTTGAGACTTCCGTTTTGGGTGTAACCGCCGAAAACGCCGGCAATGCACTCTTTATCGAATTCGGTGTAAACCTCGTTGCCACTCAGGATACTGTCGAGGCGGATAGCTTTGATAAGCAGTATGATGTTTCCGCTCAGCTCCCCGTTGTAGCTTCGTTCAACAGCATTAAAAAAGCCGATGTAACCGATACTTCCAAATCTTTAAAGATTACCAAACAGGGTGCTCTTGAAAGTGCCGAAGTTAAGGCAACCGGTGCAAAAACAGTTTTTGAATCTCTTGAGGATAAGACCGACGGTCGTAACAACGATATGACCTTAACCTTAAGCGTTAACGAAATTGATAATAAGGTAAAAGATGTTGAGGGCGGCAAAGAAAAAACCCTTAACTTTGATATCAATATGTCGGCGGTTATGAAGGTTACAAATGCCACTAACGGAGCTTTGATTGATACAAAGAAGAATGACAATGTTGAAAAGCTTGATGAATTTACCACAATTGTGCTTAACATCGGTCAGTTCAGCGCTGTATCGGTTCTTCATAAGGGTGTACCTATGCAAAAGCTTAATTCTGCAACTGCTGTTCCGACCGATACCGTAAACGGCGGATATTTCTATGATGGTGAGTCAAATGTTTATCTTGTAACAAAGACCTTCTCACCGTTCTCATTTATATTAACAACCAACCATGTTTGGGAATATACAAGCAATAATAACGGCACACATAACGCTGTTTGCAAAAACGATGCTTTGCATAAAATAACCAACGAAGCTTGCGATACCGACGGTACCGACGGCGCTTGCAGCAAGTGCGGCTATAAAAAGCAGCTCCAAAAAGGCTCTGTTATGCACCTCGATGTTAACGGCGACGGAAACGCCGAAGATTTCCTCGTTCTTAAAAAGGACGGCGATAGTGTCGAAATTATGGCACAAACTCCGTTTGTAGCATACGACGGCGGCACAGCATGGGGATTTTCAGATGCTTCAGTTGGCGCCAGATTCAGTAAATCTATTGTTGGTACATATTTAAATGGCACAGATACTACAGTAGAAATCCAAAAGGACAATACTATGTATGAAACCGCTATTTATTGCACTACCTACTATGGAAATCTTTCTAAAGCCACAAAGGATGCAATCGTTACACAAGAGATAAAACAGTATAAATATAACATACCGGCAACAAAGCCCGCTTCCGGCGAATATTATACATCGGTTGGTGATAAATATACTTATTGGTTTGAAAAGAAGGGTGAAGGACATAATGATTCTACGACTACTAAGCCTTATAACAAATTCAATGTATATGTTCTCGGAATTGAGGATATAGTAGATTATCTCGGTAAAGATAATGTAACTGCAGCTAATCTTAAAAAGATGTTCCCCAATACCACTGATAAGAGAATTTGGCTTAATACCCAACTTGACACCAATAAGCAAAATGGCGCCGAAAAAGGTAATATTTCTTATCTTTTCTATTCAAACGGTGATTTTAATTCCACTATGCCGAATGGCGGTCATGGCCAACTTGCCTATGCAATGCCTGTTATGACATTGGATTTAACCAAACTTGCAACCGCTTATACCTTTGATTAAGGAATAAGACTTTATTTCGTAAAAAATGCGCTCCCGAGCAAGGGCAGGGCAAGTTAGGGATAACAAGCCCCAAAACGCCATTTTTGGCAAATAACTTCTTTAGAAATAACCGACATACGTCAGTATGTCGGTTATTTTATGCATCGTTCTTTACTCAAAAATGTCAGTTTTGAGGTGCTTTGCAGTTTTGTGTGAGCAAAATTT
>JAGHTJ010000099.1 GCA_018065375.1 Candidatus Equinaster intestinalis
ATTTAACATTATTTACTTTAAAAAAAGACCCGAAATGCCTCATTCTCGGTTAATTCGACAGTTTGTCCGAAATTCATATTTTCGGGTAAAACAATGCCGCCTACCCTCTCGCGATGCAGTTTGTTTACACCGAGTCCGCATACGCCGAGCATTCGTTTAATTTGGTGGTATTTTCCCTCATATACGGTTATTTTAATACGGTTTTCGGATAAAATTTCAGCCTTTGCGGGTTCGCAACGGTAACCGTCCGCCAAAACTATTCCCTCGCTGAATTTTTCCGGTAAATCGGCAGGAAGCACACTATCAACATCGGCAATGTAGGTTTTCTCAATTTTGTATTTCGGCGATATAACCCGATGCGCATAGTCGCCGTTATTTGTAATCATCAACAATCCGGTAGTATCTTTATCAAGTCTGCCAACGGGAAACAAATCGTAATGCTTAAACTCCTCCGGCACTAAATCAACTACGGTTTGCCTTGATTTATCGTTTGCTGCCGAAAGAACTCCGGCCGGCTTGTTCATAAGCAGATAAACAAATCGCTTATTTTCTACCGTTTTGCCGCAAAATACAATATTATCCGTATCGGTATCAATCTTAAAATCCGGTATCGTTACGGTTTCGCCGTTCACCGAAGCTTTGCCCGAATGAATGAGTTTTTTAAGCTCACTGCGCGAAAACTCGGTATTATCGGATAGAAATTTATCTAATCTCGTAGCTTTCATTAAATCTCTTTAAGCGGCAGAATTTCGCCGTTTAAACGGTTTTCCGAAATATCGCCGCCGATTATTTCCCTTTCATAAACTATCAAATGAACAGAATATTCTTTTCCGTCATTTTTCCACGGATATTCAAAAATACTTACCTTGCGCCCGCGAAAATCACTTAAATCGTAACCCGCCAGGAATTGCATATTATTATATGCCGTAAAATCTGCCGAAAATTTTTCGGGAATTATCCCCTCGGTTTTGGTTTCGCTTTCAACCGTAATTCCGAATTTCCGTAAAAATTCATATCGCTGATTTTGGGTTTCAGCTGTATTCCCACGGTCAGAAAAACACGAGGTAAACTCCGAAGAAATTATAAGAAACAGAATAAGCAAAAGCAATAAACAAAACGTTTTTCTGCTTTTTACCTTAACACAAACAAAACCCAAAAAATCCACCTTCCTCAATAAATTCTATGAAGACGATGTATTAAAAATCACAAAATCAGAGCTACTGCCGTTGCGCTGATTCCGAGCTTCTCGCCCGTAAAACCGAGACCTTCTTCGGTTGTAGCCTTTACGTTTACCGAATTTATATCAATATTGCAATCCTCTGCAATATTTTTTCGCATAAGCTCGGTATAAGGAGAAATCTTCGGAGCCTGTGCTACAAGTGTTACATCAATATTCCCGATTTTATATCCGGCATTTTCGAGCTTTTTTGCTACCTCGCGCAAAAGTATACGGCTTGAAATCCCTTTATATTTCGGGTCGTTATCGGGGAAATGCTTGCCAATATCACCGAGAGCCGCCG
>JAGHTJ010000069.1 GCA_018065375.1 Candidatus Equinaster intestinalis
GACCATCGGTTCCCATTCTTTCATCGACACCTTCGAAGAACAGCTGATCGGCAAGAACATCGGCGACGAATGCGAGATCAACGTTACGTTCCCGGCTGAATATCAAGCCGAGAATCTTGCAGGCAAGCCCGCTGTATTCAAAATTAAACTCCACGAGATTAAAGTTCGTGAGCTCCCCGCAATCGATGATGAGTTTGCAAAGGATGTAAGCGAATTTGATACACTTGATGAGCTTAAAAAAGATATAAAGGCAAAAACACTCGAAAAGAAGAAAAATGCCGCCGATGCTGAGGTTGAGGATGCTCTCGTTGAAAAGATTATCGAGGGTATGAAGGCTGAAATTCCGGATGCTATGATTGATAACCGCGTTAAGCAGATGGTTGAAGATTTCGGTTACCGTTTGCAGATGCAGGGTATGGACCTTGATACTTATATTAAGTACACCGGCGCCGATAAGGCTGAGTTTGAAAAAACCTTCCGCCCGCAGGCAGAAAAGCAGGTAAAGATTCGCCTTGCATTGGAAAAGATTGTTGAGCTTGAAAAAATCGAAGCTACCGAGGAAGAAATCAATAAGCAGATTGAAAAAATGGCTGCCGATTACAATGTAACCGTTGATCAGGTTAAGGCGGCTGTTCCCGCAAGCGAAATCGGCAAAGACCTTGCAGTAAATAAGGCTATTGACTTTGTAAAGGCAAATGCGGTTATTACCGAGGTTAAGGAAAAGAAAGCTGCTGAAAAGAAACCCGCCGCAGATAAAAAGCCTGCCGCGGAAAAGAAAACCACAGCTGCCAAGAAACCCGCAACCGACGCGAAGGCAGCTGCCGAAAAAAAGCCGGCAGCTAAGAAACCCGCTGCCAAAAAGACCACAAAAGCAGAATAATTGATTATTTTCTCATAAAACAGTTCATAATCATTATGTACGGAGGTGTAGGTTATGGATATGAATTTTGTACCTTATGTTGTTGAACAAACAAGCCGCGGAGAGCGTTCTTATGATATTTTTTCGAGACTTCTCAACGACCGTATCGTTATGCTCTTTGACCAGGTTACAGATGCTTCTGCCAGCCTTGTTATAGCCCAGATGCTTTATCTTGAGGCGCAGGACCCCGAAAAGGATATTTATTTCTATATCAACAGCCCGGGTGGCTCGGTATCTGCAGGTATGGCTATTTACGATACAATGCAGTATATTAAATGCGATGTTCAGACTATTTGCATGGGTATGGCTGCAAGTATGGGTGCATTTTTGCTTGCGGCAGGTGCTCCCGGTAAGCGCTCGGCGCTCCCCAACAGTGAAATTATGATTCACCAGCCTTTGGGCTCGGCTGAAGGTCAGGCTACCGATATTCTTATTCACGCTCACCATATTGAGCAGATTCGCGAAAAGATTAATCAGATTTTGGCTGACGAAACCGGTAAACCGATTGAAGAAATTCGCCGCGATACCGATAGAGATAACTTTATGTCGGCTGAAGAAGCCGCGGCTTACGGCCTTGTTGATAAGGTTATCAAAAACAGATAGGAGTAATTATGCCTAATAAGGATAATGAAATGATTCGCTGCTCGTTCTGCGGTAAAACGCAGGACGAAGCAGTTCGTCTTATAGAGGGCCCAGGCGTTTATATTTGCGATGGCTGTATTTCTTTTTGCAATTCGCTTTTGATGGATGATGATGAGTTTTTATCTCCCAAAAAGCCCGGTAAGAAAAAGAAACAGGAGGACTTTGTTCTCCCGAAACCGCAGGAAATTAAGGCAAAGCTCGATGAATATGTAATCGGGCAGGATGATGCCAAAAAAACTCTTTCGGTAGCGGTTTACAACCACTATAAGCGCATTTATAAGCAGACTAAGGACGATGTTGAACTCAATAAAAGCAATGTTGTTTTGTTGGGACCTACGGGCGTAGGCAAAACTCTGCTTGCGCAAACTCTCGCAAAAATAATCGATGTTCCGATAGCAATTACCGATGCCACAACTCTTACCGAGGCAGGCTATGTGGGTGAGGATGTTGAAAATATTCTTTTGCGCCTTATTCAGGCGGCAGATTTCGATATCGAAAGAGCCCAGCGCGGAATTATATATGTTGACGAAATAGATAAAATTGCAAGAAAATCTGAGAACACATCAATTACCCGCGATGTAAGCGGCGAGGGTGTTCAGCAGGCTTTGCTTAAAATACTTGAAGGCACTGTTGCCAATGTTCCTCCACAGGGTGGCAGAAAACATCCGCAGCAGGAATTTATTGCCATTGATACAACAAATATTCTCTTTATCTGCGCCGGCTCGTTTGACGGTATCGAAAAGGTTGTTGAGCGCAGAGTAGGCGGCAGCAGTTTAGGTTTCGGCGCCGAGATTAAATCGCGGCAGATGATAGAAAACGAAGCGGCTCAAATGGCAATTACCCCCCAAGACCTCGTAAAATTCGGTATGATACCCGAGCTTGTCGGCAGATTGCCGGTTATAACCTCGCTTAAAACACTCGATAAAGAAACACTTATCCGCATTATGACCGAGCCAAAAAACTCGATTGTAAAGCAGTATCAGGCACTTTTTGCACTTGACGGTGTTGAGCTTGAGTTTGAGCCATCGGCACTCGAAGCGGTTGCCGATATGGCAATAAGCCGCAAAACCGGTGCCAGAGGCCTTCGCGCAATAATCGAGAATACGCTTAAAGATATTATGTATGCGGCGCCATCCGATAACAGTATTTCAAAAATCATTATAAACGAAAATACCGTTAACGGCGGCGAGCCCGAAATAAAGCATAAAAAGAAAGCAGTATAAAATTAAAGCACTATTGAAAACTCAATAGTGCTTTTTTATACCTAAATTTCAAGCTTTGTTTCTCTTGCATAATAGAAAATGTATTGCTGAATTACACCGGCGTATTTTGTTTCTTTTTCATCGAATTTGCCGTCAAATAAAACCTGAACGGCTCTTTTTATCCAGACATCTTTCGGAAAAGCATCAATTTTGCCCATGCCGAAAAGTAATGTGCAGTCAGCCACCTTTGCGCCTACGCCGTAAATTTCCATTAGCTTTGAGCGGGCTTTGTCAATAGGTAGGTTGGAAATTTCTTCGAGGTTTATTCTGCCGTCCGCAACACGCTCGGCGGCATCAAGTATGTATTTCGCTCTGAAGCCGCTTCTGAGGACCGCAAGGTCATCAGTCGTAAGTTTTGAAATCTTTTCGGCAGTAGGGAAGGTGTAGCCGTGCTCGGTTTTTTCACCGAAATTTTCGCAAAGTCTGCCGATAATTCCTTTAATTCTCGGAATATTGTTGTTTTGCGAAATAATAAAAGAACAAAGCGCCTCCCAGGGCTCCTGCCTTAAAATTCTGATACCGCAGCCGAACTCCGCCGCTTTTTTAAGCGTTTCGTTAAAAGCGGAATACTTAACTATTTCCTCATAGTTTCGTTCAATATCAAAATAGTTTTTCCATAAGTTTTGGTAGGTTTCAATGTCGGTATCGTGAAATGTGACCGTTTCGCCGGTTTGAGATATTTTCAAATATTTGCCGCAGGCAATTCCCTCATAGGTTGTCTCATTAATCTGCTCCCAACGGAAAGCCTGCCCACAGTCCAAAATCTGCGATATTTTGAAGCATTTTATGCCTTCAATTACCGTATTGCCGTTTTTTTCGTATATTTGCATTTGTACATCCCCAAAAATTTATGTTCCAATTATAGCATCTTTGTTGTATAATTACAAGCGGAGATGATTTAAGTGAGAGATGATATTTGTACCATACCCGTCAGCGAAGTATTTGAAGAAAATGACGGCTGCCCGATTTGCAGGATGAAAAAGACCGTAGAGGAGCATATAGTAAGCTACATTATGGGTGCCGCAATGATGGAACCCGATGTAAGAATTGAGACCAACAAAGAAGGCTTTTGCGCAAATCATTATTCCTTAATGCTTGCCCACCGCGGCAGGCTCGCATTGGCGCTTATGCTCGAATCTCATTTAAGCGAGGTAGAAAAAGAAATTTTTGCGGGCAAGTTTATGAACACACCTGCCAAAAAAGCGCAAAAGGCGGCAAAGCTCAATGAATCTTGCATTATTTGCAACAAAATCAATTGGGGTATGGAGAGAATGACGGCTACAATTTACCGCTGCTTTGAAAACGAAAAGGATTTTCGTGACCTTTTCGAAAAGCAGACCTTTTTCTGTATGCCGCATTATGAGATGTTGATGACATCGCCCGACAAGAAAATACTGAAAAAATACTCGGGTGAGTTTGATAAAACACTTTCCGAAATAATGGCAAATTATGTTAAAACACTCAGCAACGATGTGAGCAATTATTGCAAGATGTATAACTATCAGAATTCCGCCGAAAATTGCGATTGGGCTAACTCAAAGGACTCTGTGGAGATCTCAGTAAACTTATAAACATGAGTTGAAACAAAATAGCGAAAATGTTTACATAATGGCGCTTTTTGTCGAATTGTTAATAAAAATATGCCGATTTTAAGGCATTTATTCCACTTTTCAACCGAGTTATTAACATTTTTATGTTAACTGAATAAAAAATTTACTTTTGCCAAAAATATTAACATCATGTCAAACGGCGGTGTTTTTATGGTAAAGGGCGTTAACAAAACCGTAATAGAAATTAACGATACGGGCAGCAATATTTTCGAAAAAGCGGTGCTTTTTGTCACCCCGAAATACAGCAATTTAAGCGCAAAAAGATTGCGCACCGAGGCGCTCCGTGTTATTAACACTTTCTCGCCCGAGGGAACCTTGCCCACAGTCAGGCAAACCCACAAAAGAAAGAAAAGAAATCTTATAATTTTTTCTTCTTCTTTTGCGGTTTTTGCCGCCACGGCAGTTTTTATATTGTTAAAAATTTTTTAATTTTACGCAAG